>JAPVWS010000464.1 GCA_027493295.1 Candidatus Versatilivorator vitaminiformans
GAGTCACGACATGCGCGGCGCGCCAGTTCTCCCGGTGGGGGGGCGCCGCGCGTGCCGGTCTGGAGACCGGCGTTCCAAGCCGTACGTGCTTCCCGGCGGGCTTTCCGTCAGTAGCGGACCAGGCGGCGGGCGGTCTCCGCCACCCGGGCGGCGTTCGGGAGCACCGCGTCCTCGAGTTCGGCGGCGTAGGGAACCGGGGTGTCCGCCGCCGCGACCCGCGCCACCGGGGCGTCGAGGTCGCCGAAGAGATGCTCCGCCGCGAGCGCCGCGATCTCGCCGCCGAAACCACCGGTGAGGTTGTCCTCGTGGAGCACCAGCAGCCGGCTGGTGCGGCGGACGGAATCGAAGAGCGCGTCCCGGTCGAGCGGGACCAGGCAGCGCAGGTCGATCACCTCGGCTTCCACTCCTTCGGGGGCGAGTCCCTCCGCGGCTTCGAGCGCGACCCACACGGCGGCCCCGTAGGCGGCGATGGTGAGCGCATCCCCTGCCCGCCGGACCGCGGCTTTCCCGAGCGGAACCACCTCCGGGGCGCTCTCGAACTCCTCGTTCGGGACCTTCAGGCTCCGGTAGAGGCGTTTGTGTTCCAGGAAGAGCACCGGATCGTCGTCGCGGATGGCGGCGCGCAGCAGGCCGGCGGCATCCGGCGCCGTTGCGGGGGCCGCGACCTTGATTCCCGGCGTGTGGGCGAAGTGCGCTTCCGGATTCTGCGAGTGGAAGGGTCCGGCGCGGACTCCGGCGCCCGAGGGGCCGCGCAGCACCAGGGGAACCGCCGCGCCCGCGCGATAGCGGCTCTTGGCGGCGAAGTTCGTGACCATGTTGAAGGCGCTCGCGATGAAGTCCATGAACTGGAACTCCACCACCGGACGCAGGCCGGCAAGCGCCGCCCCCACCGCCATCCCGGTGAACCCCTCCTCGCTGATCGGGGTATCCATGACCCGGTCCGGGCCGAATTCGTCGAGGAAACCGTCGGTCAGGCGGAACGCCCCCCCGTAGACGCCGATGTCCTCGCCGAGGAGGATCACCCGCGGGTCGCGTTCCATCTCCGAGCGAAGGGCCCGGCGGATGGCCTCGAAGTAGGTGACCGGCACGTCGGGAACCGTCAGGGACCGGCGTTGGCGCGCGCCAATGGCAGGTCGTCCGGCGCCGGGACGAGCCGGCGGCCCAGGATCTCCGCGAACGCATCCGCGAGCCGGTCGGCGACCGCGTCCAGCGGCACGGCGCGGCCGGTTTCCGCTGCGAGCGAGGTTGCCGCCGCATCCCGGATGCCGCACGCCACGATGTGCGAGAACCAGCCCAGATCGGTGGTCACGTTGAACGCCAGTCCGTGCGACGCCACCCAGCGGGAGACCCGGACCCCGATGGAGGCCAGCTTGCGGGGAGATCCTCCGGCGCCGCACCACACGCCGGTCAGTCCCTCGCGGCGGGTGGCCGCCGTTCCGAACCCCGCCGCCGTGTCGATGGCGGCCGCCTCCAGCGCCCGCAGGTAGGCGTGGACATCCTTCCGCCAACCGCCAAGATGGACGATCGGGTAAGCCACCAGTTGGCCGGGCCCGTGAAACGTCACATCCCCCCCGCGGTCCGTCTCGACGACCTCGGCCCCGCGTCCCGCGAGCGCGTCGGGCGACTCCAGCAGGTTCTCGCGGTGGGCGCTCTTCCCGAGCGTGTAGACGGGCGGGTGCTCGGTGAGCAGGAGGACATCGGGGATCTCGTCGCGCTGGCGGCGCCCGACCAGATCCCGCTGGAAGTTCCAGGCGGCCCGATAGCCGAGCGGGCGGAGATCGAGCCGCCAGAGCGGCGGCGCCGGGGTCAAGCGTGGAGCGGCGCGCCGGAGGCGGCGAGCGCCGCCTCGGCCACCGCTTCGGAGAGCGTGGGATGGGGGTGGACGCTGCGCGCGAGCGATTCGAGGGTCGCTTCGTGGTCGAGCGCCACCACCGCTTCCGCGATCAGGTCGGTGGCGTGGGGACCGACGATGTGGACGCCAAGCACCTCGCCGTACTCCGCCTCGGCCACCACCTTCACGAAGCCGGTCGGATCTCCGAGGATGTTGGCCTTGCTGTTCGCGGCGAAGGGGAACCGGCCCACCCGGAGCTCGTGGCCGGCGGCGGCGGCCGCTTCCTCGGTCAGCCCCACCGAACCCACCTCGGGCACGCAGTAGGTGGCCGCCGGCATCCGGTCCCGGCGGAGCGGCGGCACTTCCCGGCCGGCGATGGCGGCCACCGCCACGTCCGCCTCCGCGGAAGCCACATGCGCGAGCTGCGCGGTCCCGACCACGTCGCCGATGGCGAAGACGCCGGGTGCCCCGGTGCGGCACAACCCGTCCACGGGGATGAAACCGCCTCGCTCGAGTTCGATGCCGACGGTCTCGAGGCCGATGTCCGTCGTCCGCGGCGCCCGCCCGACCGCCACCAGCAACCGGTCGTACTCGGCGGTCCGGGTTTCCTCCCCTGCCCGGTAACGGACCTGCACGCCCGTCTCCACGACCTCGGCGGCCTCCACCCGGGCGTCGGTCCGCACCCGGATCCTGCGCTTCCGGAACGCCTTGCCCACGACCTCGGAGACCTCGGCGTCCTCGAGCGGGAGGACCCGGGGCAACACCTCGAAGAGTTCCACCTCGGAGCCGTAGCTGCGGAACATGGACGCGAACTCGGCTCCCACCGCGCCGGCGCCGATGACACCGAGCCGGGCGGGAAGCTCATCGAGCGAGAACATCTCCGCGTTGGTCACGATCCGGTCGCCGTCGAGTTGCAGGAAGGCGGCTGCGGCGCTTGAGTCCGTTCCAGTCGAGGCTCGGGGCGGCCACCTCGATTCCCATCTTCTTCGCTTCCCGGATTTCATCGAGGAGCGATGCGGTATGCAGGAAGACCTTGCTGGGAATGCAGCCGACGTGCAGGCACGTCCCGCCGAAGCGCGCGTCCTTCTCGACGATCGCCGTCCGGAGTCCGGCGGCCTGCGCCTTGAGAGCGGCCACGTAGCCCCCGGGACCGCTCCCGATCACGACGACGTCGAACGCTTCACGGGTGCTCTGATTCATGAACTGTCTGCGGACGGGAAACGGGAATGTTACGCGTCGGTCCGTCAGGCGGGTGGTAATATGGCCGGTTAGGTGATATTTGCCACCGACCGGTGGCTTCGGCTGCCGGCTGCTCTTCGTTCCCCGGTTCCGCTGGGCGTCGCCGTTGCTGCTTTCGCTGCCGGGGGGATCGGGAACTCCCGCCGGGCAAAGGGAATCTCTTGAGCGATTCCGAAGCCGGCGCGCCCACCACGCAGGCCGAGAGTCCCCCGCGGCGGACCCGGCCGGCCGCCGAGTCGTTCCACGCGCGGCGCCGCGGCGCGGTGGAATCCCGGCCTGCCGCGAGCGGGCCCGATCCGGTCCCCGAGTTCGAGCCGGTGGTGCTGGGCGAGTCCGAACCGGCCGACAGCGGCTACGGACGTGAACGGATGTCGCTCCGCCGGCGCCTGCAGAAGGAACTCGACCACGCTCCCCTGACCGGGCAGACGGGCCTTCGCCTGGACTATGCCGACAACGGCGTTTCGCGGGTCCATCTTCCCGGCGAGACTCGGAACACCGAGCCGGGACCGCTCGAGGGCGGGGTCATCGGCACGCTGTGCGTCGCCGCGGGTCACCTTGCCGCCGCTTCGGTCGCCCCCGGGGTCGGAATCCGTCTCGTGGAATACAAGGTGAACATTCTGGGAGTCGTCCAGGGCGACCTGCTGGCCATCGGCGAGGTCGTCCGCAAGGGCCGCACGCTGGTCTCCTGCCGCGTCGAGGTCGTGGAGGACAACGACCGCGTGGTGGCGGCGGGTCTCGCCACCTACCTGCTGCAGCAGGCGTAGCGGCGCCGGCCTGGAACGCCGGTCTCCAGACCGGCACGCGCAGCGCTCCGCGCTGCGCCCGTTGTAACTCCAACTACCCCCGTGGCGCGCGGGCCGGCCGCGTACCCAAGACCGGCGTTCCAAGCCGTTGCGTCGCCCGCGCTGTTGAACTCGACGCCGAGGTGGGAGCTACCTCTTCGGGGTGGAGTTGCGCCGTGCGCGGTGCGGAGCACCGCGCGTGCCGGTCTGGAGACCGGCGTTCCAAGCCGTTGCGCATTCCTGTCCTCCTACCTCCACCAGGTGTCCTGAGGCACCACAGGGGTTCGGCGCTTGTGCTCGGTGGCGCGGTAGAGCGCGTCGATCCGGTCCGCGACGTCCGCGGGCACCGGCAGGCCCTCCAGGTAGTCGTCGATCGCCTGGTAGCTGATCCCGAGCGCCTCCTCGTCCGGCAGCCCCGGGCGCAGGTCCTCGAGGTCGGCGGTCGGGGACTTGGCGACGATCGCTTCCGGCGCGCCGAGATGAGCCGCCAACCGGCGCACCTGGCGCTTGCTGAGCCCGAAGAGCGGACACACGTCCACTCCGCCGTCGCCGAACTTGGTGAAGAACCCGACGAGCGCCTCCGCGGAGTGGTCCGTCCCCACCACGAGTCCGCCCTCGAGGTTCGCGAGGTGGTACTGCACCGCCATCCGCATCCGGGCCTTCGTGTTCCCCCGCGCGTAGTCGCGGGCCGTTTCGGAACCCGCCTCCAGATGGTCCTTCGGCAGCGACGCTTCGAGGGCCCGGACTGCGCGGCCGATGTTCACGCTGACCACTTCCGACGGCTCGATCCACTCGAGGACTCGTTCGGCGTCGGCAGCGTCGCGCTGCTTGCCGTAGGGGAGCCGCACCGCCACGAAGCGGTACGCCCCGCCGTCCCGATTCGCCGCGGCGACGGTCAGCGAAGCGAGCCGCCCGGTGAGCGCCGAATCCACACCGCCGGACACCGCGAGCCAGAGACTCCGCTGTCCGCTGGCCACCAGGTACGCCCGCAGGAAAGCCACCCGGTTCCGCACCTCGATCTCCGGATCGATCCGCGGGGAAACGCCGAGGCCGCTCCGGAGCGCGGGCGGGGCGGTGCGGTCCTTCACCCCGCGAATTATGGGGACTTGCGTCGCCCGAAGGCCGGGAAATCCCGAACGGTGAGCCGAATCGCAATTCGGGTTATTGGATAATAGTCCCGACAAACCCGTGAAGGCATCCAGGAATGCCCTTTTTTCAATGAGTTATGGCGCCTCTCCGGGAATCCTTCCCTGGTGCGGGACTTGCGGTTCAACCTCGGTTCGGTTTGTCTCATAGAGCCCGAGCCAAATCGTCTCTCGTCAAGGAGGGCCTTGCCCATGAAACGACACCTGCTGCGATCGCTGACGGTCGCCGCACTGCTCCTGATTCCGGCGTCGCTCGCGGCGCAGATCACCGCCGGGCGGCTCGACGGCGCCGCCCAGGACGAACAGGGGCTCGTTCTTCCGGGGGTCACCGTCACCCTCGAATCGGACGCCCTGCTCGGAAGCCGCATCGCGGTCACCGACATCGACGGTTCGTTCCGATTCCAGGGGCTGCCGGCGGGCAGCTACACCATGACGTTCGAGCTGGGCGGGTTCGCCACCGTGGTCCGCGAGGACGTGACGGTCATCACGGGACAGACGTTCACCGTGAACCAGACGCTCTCGGTGGCCGCGGTCGCCGAGACGGTGACCGTCACCGGCGAGTCCCCGGTGGTGGACGTGAAGTCCAGCCGCTTCGGCGGAACCTTTGACGACACCGCCATTCTGGAGGTCCCGAACTCCACCGATCCGCACGCCATGCTGGCGCTCACCCCGGGCATCCGGATGCGCGGCTTCGACGTGGCGGGCTCCCACAAGGCCCAGCAGTCCGGTTTCGACGCCTTCGGGCTCCGCAACCAGAACCGCATCGTCATCGACGGCGTGGACTCCAACTTCAGCACCGGCGGTTTCGGCTTCTACATGGACAGCCTGACCGTCAACCAGTTCAACATCTCGAACGCCGGCGCCGACGTGGAGAACGCCTGGGCCGGGAACACGATCGTGATGGACATCAAGACCGGCGGTAACGACCTGTCCGCGCTGCTCTACGCCGACTATCTCGGGGAGAGCTTCGTGGGCGACAACCTGACGTCCGAACTCGAGGACCGGGGCGCGGGCACGAACCACATGCTCACCTACTGGGAGGCGCACGCCGACGTGGGCGGCCCGCTGCTGCGGGACAAGGCCTGGTTCTTCCTCGCCTACAACAACAACCTGACCCACCGGGCGATTTCCGGCCTCGATCCGGAAGTCATCAAGGAAGAGGCCATCCTGCGCAACTACTACACGAAGGTGAACTTCGCACTCTCCGAGAAGGACGAACTGATCGGCTACAGCCAGTGGGGCCTCAAGAACCGGCCCAACCGCGGCATCAACGCCCTGAACTCGCCCGACGTCCGCCTCGCCCAGGACTCGTGGACCTGGGTCCACAAGGCCGAGTGGCAGCGGGTCTGGAGCGACCGGGCCTTCTCGAACGTGAAGGCCATGCACTACGGGGTCACCTGGCCCATGGTGCCGGCGGTGGAGCCGGACACCCATCCGCCCCGGATCGACCTGGACACCTCGCGGCGCACCGGCGCCGGGGTCTGGCCGTTCACCTACGACAAGCAGCGGCCACAGTTCGTCGGCATCCTGAACTACTACGTCCCCGACGCCGGCGGAAGCCACGACCTCAAGTTCGGGGTGGACTACATGGAGGACTCACGCCTCTTCTTCTCGAACAACGCCTCGGGATCCATCCAGTACCGGGACCGTCCGGCGGGCATCTCCGAGATTCTCTTCGTGAACACTCCGACGGCCGTATCGGACACCCGGGACGCCAACCTGCACTTCTTCGCGCAGGACACCTGGCAGATCAACCCGCGGCTGACGATCACCGCGGGAATCCGGGTCGCACACCAGTACGGGTGGTACAACGGGGCGGACCTCGCGCCGGACTATCCCGAGTTCTTCCTGAGCGGGGTGTCCATCCAGCGGAAGGACATCTTCACCTGGACCGACTTCTATCCCCGCTTCGCCGTCACCTATGACCTCACCGGTGAGGGCCGCACGGTGGTGAAGGCCTCGGTCAGCCGCTACACCCACAACGTCGGCCCGGACGGCTTCGTGGCCGCGAATCCGGCGTCGCGCCAGCAGGTCGTTTTCCAGTTCCTCGACCCCAACGGGAACGGCACCTACGACGGCCAGCACGAACTCGGCGATTTGCTGAGCCAGTCGTCCGGAACCGGTCTTCCGGTCGGCCGTGTCGAGGGCGGCGTCCCGGTGGACTTCTCCAAGAAACGCTACTACGACGAAATCACGGCATCGATCGAGAGCGAGATCATGCCGGAGACCAACCTGCGCCTCTCCTTCGTGCGCAAGATGGACCGGAACGTCTTCGACACCTACCGGGTGGATCTCCTCGACGCGCTGCTCAACAACGCCATCCTGTGCGGCGACGACGTCTTCCCCTGCCCGATCAACCCGATCAACGGACAGATGGTCACCACGTTGTCCCGTCCGCCTGCGGGGACCGGCACGGCGAACCAGGTCAAGACCGGCCCGGCGGGGCTCGATTCCAACGAGTACGACAACATCGAGATGGGTCTCAGCCGCCGGTTCCGCAGCGGGCTCTTCCTGCAGGGCAGCTTCCACTACCAGTGGCGGAACGAACTCGTCTGCTGCGGCAGCAGCGGGAGCGCCGACACCCAGGCCGACCCGTGGACGCTCGGCATCCAGGGCAGCGGGCTGAACTGGAACTCGGCGGTGAGCACCAAGCAGCAGCACACCAACTGGAACCTGAAGGCGATCGGCCGCTACCAGATTCCGAACATCGGGGCCGCGATCTCCTTCCAGTACCGCGCGCAGAGCGGCTGGGCCTATGCGCCGATCCTGCCGGTGGTGATTCCCGGCGGCGCCGGCACGAACCAGGTGCCGCTCTCCGACATGACCGAACGCTCCGACGACGTACTCATCCTCGACGTCCGCGCCGAGAAGGACCTCTCGTTCTGGGATCGCGACAAGCTGTCGATCTTCTTCGACGCCTACAACGTCACGAACTCCAACCCGGTCCTGAACCAGATCATCCGCGCCGGTTCCGCCTACAACCGGGTGATCGGCTTCCTGGAGCCGCGCACCTTCAAGGTCGGCGCGCGCTACCAGTTCTGATCTGAACCAAGCGCCAGGGCGGTGGGCTCGCAAGAGCCCACCGCCCTTTTTTCTTTCCCTCTACCGGCGCCGGAGCGCCAGGACGCGCTCGTTCTCCGGATCGAAGTGCAGCACCTGTGAAAGCCGGTAGGCAATCTCCCCCAGGTGGATCAGGGCGCAGGAAAGGTGGGCTTCCCGGGCGGGAGCGGTGGGGCGGGAGCGGTCGCGCACGCACTGAAGGAACTGGGCCATGTTCTGACGACCGGTCTCGGCCAGGCTCCCTTCCTTCATGCCCTCTCCCTTGTGCTCTTTCTTGCCCATGTAAACCTGAAAATATCCTCGCCGCGAGAGCACCATGTATCCCTCGGTCCCGTAGAAGGTGTTGCCGCTGTCATACCCATGGAGCCCGTAGGGTGTCCAGAGGCGTTCCTCGTAGAGGAGCACCTTTCCCTGCCCGTACTGGTAGGCCACCATCATGTTGTCCGGATATTCCCGCGCTCCCGCCAGGTCGATTTGGCTTCCGTGGGCGGTGATGCGCTCGGGGTGAGTGTCGACGCCCAGCGCCCAGCGGGCAAGGTCCAGATCGTGGGCCCCGTCGTCGCCGATATCCCCATTGCTGTAGTCGCGGAAGAGCCTCCAGTTGCGATGAAATCGATTGGGGTTGAAGGGACGACGCGGGGCCGGACCCAGCCACCTGTCGTAGTCGACCCCCTCGGGAACCGGCCCATCCGGCGCCATCGGGCGCTCGATCTGCCGCTGCACGTTCCAGGCCTTGGTCGTCTTGACCTCGCCCAGGGTCCCGGCAGCCAGGATCTCGCCGGCCCGGGCCAGCAGCGGGCTGGCCCGCATCTGGGTTCCGTGCTGAAAGATTCGATTGTATTTGCGTTCCGCCTCGACCAGAAGCTGACCCTCCCGAAAGACGTGGCTGGCGGCCTTTTCGACATAGACGTCCTTGCCGGCCTTCATGGCTCGCAGGGCCATGGGAGCGTGCCAGTGGTGGGGAGTGGCGATGACGATGGCGTCGATAGAGGAGTCGGCCAGGACGTTGCGGAAGTCGCCTTCCAGCTTGGGCGTCTTGCCGGTCGCATTCTTGACAGTCTCACTTACCTTCTGCAGAACCGCCGGGTCCACGTCGCAGAGAGTCACGATGTGGGCATCGGTCCGGTTGGCCAGGGTCCTGACGTGAAAGTGGCCCATGCCGTTGATGCCGATCACGGCCACATTCACCTTCTCGTTAGGCGAGCTGGATCCGGACCGGATTGCCAGAGTGCCCATCATCCCCAAAGCGGCCGATCCGCCCAGCGAGTAGGACAGGATCCTGCGACGAGTAATCGTTTTCATAGTCCTGTATCTCCGTTGGCGCCGGCCGGCGGCGCCCTCTATGCCTCTACCCTCTCCCCGCATCCCGCCGCTCAATCCTGCAACCTGTGGTCGGAACTCCTAGGCGCAAACAAGATCACGACGACTCCGACCCCGTAGATGAAACTGGTCACCCTTCCGATGCGGGCATAGTCCCCGTCGAAGTGAGCAATCAGCCATCCGGCCAACAACACGGCTACCGCCGTCAGGATGCGACCGAAATTGAAGCTGACCCCGGCGCCGGTGGAACGGGCGGCGGTGGGAAAAAGCTCCGGCAGGAACAGCGGCAACCACCCGAAGTAGACGCCGGAGAAGAATCCCAGGACCGAAGCCCAAATCAGAAAAGTATCATCGGTGGGAGTCAGCAGCCAGAACATGTACTGACTGGAAAATAGAGCTCCCAGACTCATCAGCAAATAGGTGCGATGCCGGCCCACCAGGCTGGCGATGACGCCCCCCAGGAGGCTTCCGATCGTCCCTGTCAGCGATCGGCAAAACTGAACCCAGGCTTTCAGGTGAGGGTCGGGCGGATCGGCGGCGGCGCCGGCCTCGCCGGCCCAGGGGATCATCCAGTTGGAGGCGCCCCACCCCCCCAGCAAGGGAACGGTCCCCAATGCGATACCGATCAGGGTCAACCGTCGCAGAGGCGGCCGGAAGACCTCGGCGGTGGCTTTGGACGGCTTTCCCGGGTCGGGCCGCGGGGCCCGTCGTTGCGCCAACCAGCGGGGCGACTCCGGAACCGCGGCCAGCACGAACAGCCCCAAGACCACGGGCGCCGCCCCCACCACCATCACCCAGCGCCAGGTGTCCGGGGTGATTTCAACTCCCGTGGCGGTCCAGGCCATCAGGAGCAGGCCCACGTTGGCTGCCGTCCCCATGATGCCCGCCAGGATCGGTCGCGAGAGATCGGACCAGGCCTCCGAGACAATGGCCACGCCATTGGGCCACATGCCTCCGATGCCCAGGCAGGTCAAAAACCGTATGACCAGCAACTCGAAGGGACTTTGGGCCCAATAGGCCAATCCGGAAAAAACGGAGAGACACAGAATGCTCCACCCCATGGCCTTGACACGGCCGAACCGGTCTCCCAACCGGCCAAAGAGCCAGCCCCCCGCGGCGGCGCCGAAGAGAAAGGCGCACACGTACCAGGCGAACCACTTTCCAACCAGAGCCTCGTTGGTCGACTGAAGCAGGTCGATGGCTGCCGAACGCATGGCCAGGGCGGTGATGGACATCTGCACCCCGGCGAACATCCACCCCAGAAAGGCCGTCACCACGATCAGGTAGCGGCCCCCCGCGGATAGTGGCTGGGGAGCAGGACCCGGCAGTCCCGCTGCTGAAGCATCCGGCATGGTTGTCACCTTTTTCCCTCGATTGTAGAGATTGGCTAAAACTTGACCCCCCGCCATTCGTCCCTGTCGGCGGTCACGTCCACCACGTTGCCGTCGGGGTCTTCGATCTTGAAGGCGCGATCGGGCAGCCGGCGGCGGTCCAGGTCGATGCGCTCCTTGACGGTCTTGGAGGCCTCGGCACCCCACTGGCGGCAGCGCTGCCAGGCGGCCTCCAGGTCCTCCACCATGACGCCGAAGTGCATATACTCGTCGCCCTCCTCGATGGTTGGTCGATCGCAGTCGGCGGGCTGTTGGATCAAGGTGATGTTGGTCACGCCGTCGCTCAGGTCCATGCCCAGCCGGCTGGGCCGATAGCCGATAAACTGCCACCCGAAGACACTTTCGTAGAAGCGGCGTGACTCCTCCATGTCACGGCAGCGGAGAGCCAGATGACGTATTCGAGCCATGATATACCTCCTGAATCAGCCTCTTCGTGGGTATCTTTTCTCCCCAGAGCCACTTGCAAGATTTAGCAGTGGGACAGTTACCGGGTATGGCCACAAAAGGCACAAAAACACAAATTGTGGCTTCTGTGCTTTTTGTGCCTTTTGTGCTTTTTGTGGTTAGACAGCATTTTTTGCAATTCCACCCGATATTGAAAAAGGCAGAACCTCAGGTTTGCCGGCAAGATGACCTGCGCCACTGCGAATTCTGCAAAAAAGCTCCCGAGCCTGTCGATCTTCGGCTGAGGCGCGGTCGCGCTATATCAGCTCTTCGATCGGCCGGCCGGTGGTGTCGTCGAAGGAGTTGGCGATCTTGATGGGCCGGCCCACCGGGGTCATGTATTCCTTGGTCCAGTCGATTCCCATGGCCTTGTAAATGGTGGCGAAGACGTCTCCCACCGAGATGGGACGCTCGGCCACGTATCCGCCCCTCTCGTCGCTGGCTCCGATGACCTGTCCCCCCTGCAATCCCCCTCCGCCCAGGACCATGGACCAGCAGAAGGGCCAGTGGTCGCGGCCGTTGATAGGGTTGATCTCCGGGGTGCGGCCGAACTCGCCCATGGCCATCACGATGGTGGACTCCAGCAGCCCGCGCTGCTCCAGGTCCACCAGCAGAGCCGTCAGGGTCTGGTCAAGAGTGGGGCACAGCAGGGCCCGCAGCTTCTTGTCGTTCTCTCCTCCCGACCCCCGGCCGTGGGTATCCCAACCGCTGTCCAGATTGTAGCCGGCCGCGGTGACGAAGCGAGAGCCGGCTTCCACCAGGCGCCGGGCCAGCAGGGCGCTCTGTCCGAATCCGTATCGGCCGTAGGCATCCTTGGTCGTCTCCGACTCTTGAGAAAGATCGAAGGCCTTCTTCATGGCCGGAGAAAGGATCATCTCCATGGCCTTGTCCCGAAAGGTCTCCCGCGCCGCCCCTTCCGTCAGGACCTCCTTGCGGCGGTAGAGATCGTCCACCACCTGCAGAAAACCGCGGCGATCCTCGATCCGCTTCTCGGTGATGGATTTGGGAAGTGTGAGGTCCTTGAGCTTGAAGTCCTTCTTGCTGGGATCGGGGACCACCAGCGGATTGTAGGCGGCTCCCAGGGAAGACGCTCCATAGTAGCTCTGGGTGAGATGGGGCGCGCCCAGCACGTAGGGAGGAATGTCGTTGCGAGGCCCCAGTTCCCTGGCAATGATGGACCCCACGCTGGCAAACTCCATGGCCGGGGCCGGGCGGTGACCGCTGGTGATGTACTCCCGGCCCAGGGGATGGTCCACTTCCTCGTGGGTCATGGAGCGAATGATGGACAGCTTGTCCATGTGGCGGGCCATCCGAGGCAGGATCTCGGAAACCTGGATTCCGGGCACGTTGGTGCCGATGGGCCGGAAACCGCTGCTGGGTTTCGGATCCCAGGTGTCGACCTGGCTGGGCCCCCCTTCCAGCAGGAGCAGGATACAGGCCTGGGCCTTGGCCGGGGAGGCCTTGACACCCGAAGCAGCCATCAGGCCCTTCATTTCGAGATACTGGCCCAGGTGGATCCCCACCAGGCTCAGAGAACCCACCCGCAGAAAGTGCCGGCGAGCCAGGCTCTCGCAGAAACTGTCGCATCCCCATCGGTTCATGACCGGGACTCTCCTTATGAGTTCAGTGGTTGTTCAGGAACTGTTCCGAGTTCACCACGGCCCACAGCAGATCCTCCACCGCCTCTCGCCGTGAATCCTGCCGCCGGATCATGTCTTTCAGCGCGGCCTGCTCGGCTTCCGTCGGGAAGCGGCACAGGGCGGCCAGGTACAGCTCTTCAATGATGGCCTCATCGGAAGCTTTATGCTGCAGCAGGCGGTCCACCCGTCCGCCCTCCCGGGAGAGCTTGGCGGTGAAGGTCGGACCCGCCAACTGGTGCAGGGCCTGCAGCAGGCTGGGCTTCATGTCGCGTTCGGGAATAAAGCTCAGGTCGGGCTTCCCGTAGACGTTGAAGAAGTTTCCGTCTTCTCCCTTCACGCCGCTCACGTGGGAGATGGCCCTCAAGAGCACCTCGGTGTCCAGGGGGCGTGGAAGCGCCCTGGAATAGTTGACCCGATCGTAGCGGTTGGTGGGGTTGGGATCTCCCGATAGCTGATAGGTCCTGGACTCCACCATGAGACGAATGAGGGAACGCAGATCGTAGCCGCTCCTGACAAAGTAGCGGGCCAGGGCCTCCAGCAGCCGGGGATGGGTGGCCAGGTTGTTGGAGCGAAAGTCATCCACCGGATCCACGATCCCCCTTCCGAAGAAATAGCCCCACATGCGGTTGGCCATGGCCGGGGCGAAGTAGGGGTTTTCCGGCGAGGTCATCCACTCGGCCAGCGCCAGCCGCCAGTCCTCCCTCCGGTCCTCGGGCACGGGACTTCCGTCCAGGAACCTGGGCTGAACCTCCTGCTTGGTGCGGGGATGAATGACCTTGGCCCCCTTGCCGAAGGTCCCGTAGCCTTCGGGATCGTCCACGATCACGAAATCCACCTGGGGGAATCCCGGATGGAGGTTGCTGAGCCGCCCGAAGAAGGCGGTCAGACCCCAGAACTGATTCTGGCTCCAGGACTCGTAGGGGTGGTCGTGGCACTGGGCGCAGTCCATCCGCCGACCCAGGAAGACCCGGACCTGCTCCCCCATGGCATTCTGCGGCAGAGGCACGGCCGTGCCTCCCATATCCTCGTAGTGGCGGGAGGGACCGTCGAAACCCTGGGCGGCCACCCGCTCCCGGGCGAACTGGTCGTAGGGCTTGTTCTCGGCAATGGCCCGGCGAACCCAGTCCTTGTAGACCGGGCTGATCACCCGCAGGAAGTCGTAGAAGCGCCAGGACCAGTGGTCCACGAACTCGGGCGATCGCAGCAGCAGGCCGATGAGCCGGCTCCGCTTCTGCGGGTCCGGGTCGGCCAGGAACCGGCGCACGCGATGAACGGGAGGCAGCCTGCCGGTCAGGTCCAGGCAGAGACGCCGCAGAAACTCGGCGTCGGAGGAGAGCGGCGAGGGAACCAGGTGAAATTTGCGGGCCTTGGCGAAGACATGGTCGTCAATGAAGTTGTGGCGGGGAACCTCGGGGTAGGCCGCCACCGGCTCCTCGATTACACCCACGGTGGCGCTGGCGCTCTGCCCGCCGGCCAGCACCTGGATGGAGGTCTCGCCCACGCGCCGCCCCGTCAACCGGCCATCGGGTCCCACCGAAACCACTTCGGGGTTGTTGGACAGGTAACGCACCTGGCGGGTGAAATCCTCCCGGGTGCCGTCAGCCCAATGGGCGGTGACCAGCAGTTGCCTAGTCCCTCCCGTCTGCAACACCACCTGACCGGGCGTGACCGCCACCCGCTCCAGCGCCGTGGATCGAGAGCCATTCCTGGACCCGTAGACCGCGCCCCCGGCGACCCAGTCCCGGATGCGCCCATAGTCGGGGGAGTCTTTCCGGAGCCGTTGGCCGCCCCCGTGGGGCACCTCCAAGCTGGCCTTGAGCAGCAACAGACTCTGATCGGGATCCTCCATGTGGATCCGGGGCACCTTCTCGCCGGTCTCGGCCGTGAGGACGTGGAAGGCGCCGCCCTCCACGATCCAGCCGTAATCTTCCCGGGGAGCGGTGGCGTTCTTGGAGAGCTTGAACCCGCCCTGTCCGGTGACGCTGCCGTGACACTCGGTGCTGTTACAGCCCCGCTTGGTGAGAATCCTGGAGATGTCGCGATCGAAACGGAGGGGAGGGCTCACGGCCGAATCCCGCACCTGCACGGCCGCTTGCAGAACCTGACCCGAAGACTGGACGGTCAGCAGCGTTTGCCCGTCGGATCGCGCCCTCACCCGGCCCCGGGCATCGATCTCGGCCAAGGCGGGATCGGCAAGGGTGAATCGGCTGCCCTCGGTCAGGTCACGCTCCAGACCGTCGGCATAGGTTCCGATGACCAGAAGCTGCTGGGCAGCGCCCTTGCCCCGCAGTCGCACCTCTTCGGGCAGGAGCCTGACGGAAAGCAGGCGGGCGGCGGGGGACAGCTCTGCGCCCCTCTTAAGGCCGGCGGACCCAAGAGTCGCCGGCCAGCCCAACAGTCCTATCAACAAGCCGATAGTGCAGAGATCGGACCGGGGGAGAATTCTCCCCATCCGCCCCGGACTCCTTTTCCCTGTTCTCATCCTGTCCATGCGGTCCTTCAGTTGCCCGGAGAAAGCACCTGGCTGACGGCCGGTCCGCCCTCCGCGGGATGGAGCACCATCATGGGGATTCGGGCCACGGGTATCGATGCTCCCATCTGTCCCTCCCAGATGGGCCGAAAGGGATCCTCCCCGGTCATCTTGCGATAGCGGTTCAGCCGGCCGGGTTGAACCGGACGCAGGTGGAACCGGAGCCACCGGGGAGTGGCCGTTGGGGGCGCGTCCGGACGAACCGCCAGCAGCAGGGTGACCACCTGGTCTTCCGCGGCAAAGACCTCCTTGCGGCCCTGGTCCTGGGGCAGTCCCAGCTCCGGCCCCATATCGGCTCCCGGTAGCACCTCGACCCCCTCCGGGAGGTTGTCCACCGAGACCGCCAGGTCTCCGGCAAACCCCTCCTCCCGGCTGATAATGACGCTCACCTTCTTGGCCTCGCCGGGATAGAGATTGACTCGATCCAGCTCGATCATCCAATCGAGCATTTCCCGGCCCAGAATGTTCAGAACCTCCGCCACCTCGACCTCGCCCACATGGGGCACCTGGGGACGCACCAGGAGCCGATAGCGGAAACCGGCCCCGCCCTTGCGGCGGGTCACATCCCGAACCCGGATCAGGTAGGATCCGCTCTCCGGGAGGCTGAAGACCATCTTGGACTCTGCCGTCTTCCAGAACCACATGTTCTGGGAGGCCTGCCGCTTGTAAATGTTGTTGACCAGTTCCCGGCCTGCCTCATCGACGACCTCGATGCGCGGATTGAAGTAGGGATAGTGGCGCTCGGGAGTCTCGATCTCGAAAGCCAGGTCCAGCGCCTCCTCCAATTCGAAACGGAAGTGGTCCACGTCGGCGGGAAAGTCGATGGCTCCCTCGACAATGGAGGGAATGGCAACGGTGAGGGCCTGCCTGGCAGCGTCGTTGGGCTCCTGTTCCTGGACAATGGCGGCTGGGCCGGCGGCGGCAGGGCCGGTCGGGCTCTCCTCGCCGCTCAGACCCATCAGGTCCCTAAGCTGCTTTTCCAATACGGCCAGTGTAGCCTGGCGGGCCGATCCTCCCGATCGAGCCTGCAATCGGACCAGGCGGTCCGACTCCAGCCTGCGGGTGAAACCTCGCTCCTGCCATCGGTTCGCGGCCAGCTTGTCAAGGCCCTGGGCCCGGACCAGCGGAGGAAAGTCGGCGGGCGCACCGATTTGCAACTGGTAGGTGGCGCCCGGCTCCCCCTTGACTCCCAAGGTGTACCAGCCGCCCTTTGCGAAACGGTGGATCAGCCTGGGCTTGTAGGCCGAGATGAACTTGTGAAAGACGGCGGTATTGGCGGCGCCCAGCTTCACTCGGCGCTCGGCATCGAACCAGCTCTCGCCGGGCCCGGAGAGTTCCAGAGAAAACCCCGGAGCCCTCCGGAGGTCCCCCCACAAACGCTGCACGCCTTCCACCACCTCGAAGGCCAACTCCTGGTCCGGTCGGGCCTCGAACCGGTAGAAATCGACCTGACCCTCTTCGGCAATCCGCCCGCTGAGGGCCGAGGGAACGGCTATGGACTGAGCTTCCTTCGCAGTCCCATGCTCCTCGGCCGTCTCCTGGAGGGTGGGCATGGGAACCACCCAGAAGATCAGCTCGTTCGAGACGCCCTTGGACGAAACCAGCCTCAAGGCGTGGGGGCCCCGTTTGGCTCCCGGGTCGATATTGACGGCCGCCACCACCCTTTGCCCCGGGATGTCCTTGACCTTGCGCCCCTCCTTCATCCTGGCCGAGCCGGGCTCCACCCGGACTACCCGACCCTGGATGGCGTCGGTGTCGGCCCAGAGGGCTCTGGCCCCCTCCAGATTCCTTCCCAGGATCTCGATCTCCACACTGCTCCCCGGCTGCCCGCCCAGAGGAAACATGTGGATGGCTTCAGGATCGGTGGGCTGGAGCCCGGCGGCGCCGGATTCAGCCTGCGGAACTCCCGACAGGAGAAGCGCAATAACCACACAACCCCAATATCCTGCAGCCTTTCGCCGGAATGCCACGGCTTCGCCTCGATGGAACACGGATCTGGCGAAAGTATACCGGAGTGAGCCCCTCGTCTCAATCTTCGAGGATCATCCGCGAAGGGCTGCGAACGGAAAAGAGGAATCCACCAAGGAACACGAAGGACAACGAAGACACACGAAGAAGAATTGACTGCCTTCGCCGACATGCGGCGCCAAAATTCTTCGGCATTATCGAGACGGTGGCGGGCATGAATAGGGGACGTTGTTGAATTACTGGAATAACTTCGATCGGCCGCTGTTGAATTGCTTTGATTCAGTAACGTCTCCTACTGGCTCTTTACAGGTTATTCCAGTAATTCAACAACGTCCCCGGCGCTCAAGGTTTATGCCCCTTCGCTGCGGCAGCGATTGAATGCATGCTTCAATGCGGCACTTGAAGGGTCCATTGCCAATTTCAGCAGCGTTGATCGCTTCAGGGCGAAGTGCATGTGAACATCTCGGCGGTGTCAATCCGGAAGGGTGGAGCGAAGGACTTTCAATTCAGACTCGACATGAAGCCCCGGGTGCTTCCGGATTTCCCCAGTTGTTCCACCACCTTCTCAATCAGGGAAATGAACCGGGACTCCATTGCGCCGGTTCGGGTCAAGATTGTGCCGTTCTCGTCGGCCAGCACGTAGGTAGGATAGGATCTGGTACCCAGTAAACGCCCGAGGTCACTCTCCTTGCCCGCGTGCCAGTTCGTCCAAGGCATGGGTTCTTCCTGAATAAACCTGGTCACGGTCCCAAGCTCCTCGTCCGCGCTGATCGCGACCAGAGCGAACCGGTCCGCCGGCAGCTCGGCAACCAGTTCCCGAAGCTTCGGCAGATGTGCGATGCACGGCCCGCACCAGGTTGCCCAGAAATTGAGCAGCACGATGCGGCCCCGATAGTCCGACAGTGCTTCCTCGATGCCGTCGAGCCGCCTGCCCATCACGTCCGGCAAGGTGCGGGGCCGTAGGCTGCGAAATACCTCCGCCTCCGTGCCTGCCAACGCTTGAGATATTGGAGTGCCGGCAGCGTAGACCTGCATGATCTTCTCCTCCTTCCACGCAAGGTCATCGATCTTGTAGTCTTCCGGAATCTTGAAGACCGATGGTTCAGGCTCGGCGTACCGGATGTCGTAGAGTTCTCTGACTTGCCTTCCTCGACCCGAGCTGGTCTCCGTTTTGACCCTCAGGTTAGCGTCTTTCGCCACCCAGACTTTGCCGGCAGACTCCTCTGAATTGCCCGGGGACAAGACAGGCATTGCCAGGCAATCGAGCCCTGCAATGACTCCTTCGTCAACTGCCTTGTCAGGCCTTAACACAAAAGGGCGGAACGGGCCTGGCCGGACCTGTTTAAGGGTTGCTTCCTTGAGATGGTGGTTCAAAACATAGGTTCTTCGAGTCGAGGAATCCATGAGAGTCGATCTATGCATTCTGCGATTCTTCCCTTTGACTCGCGCCATGGTATCCAGCACCGAACCGGAGGAGGAACGGAAGTAGGTGCCCTCCTCCCGCATGACCTCCATTTCGCTTCCATCGGACTGAATGAGGTAGTGAACGCTTCGCTGCTTGGCGATTACGGGCACGAATTGAGCCCGCAGCTCGGTCTCCCAGCAGAACACAAAAACCAGGCAAGTGACCAAAGTGGTGATTTTCATGCAACACCTCTCTTTCTCTCGCTAACACTACCAGGCTGAGTGAATCGCCGGCGGTTGTGACTCGAACTTGGCTCCGAGTCCGCTTTTTCCCCCTATACCCCTATAAACAGTCGAAACGGCGATGGATTACAATTTTTTTTCGGAGGGGCACTTCGGGACTGTCTGAAGCCCTGTGGCGAATACGATCGAGCGCGTGCATCAATGCGGCGCTTGAGCAAAGCGATGGCAGGGTTCATGCGGACGGCGACATTGCTGCGGGAGACATGAAGGCGTCGAGAGATTTCCTTGTTGGAGAACCCTTGGTAGAGGCACAGCTTGATGACCTGGCGGCAGGTTCCTGGCAGCAGATCAATCATTTCCCTTTGGAGAGTCACCACACGGTCATCCTGTCCCCGGGGGATCAAGAACGAACTTGATGGTGATGGTGGTAACCACCTCGACCCATTCTCCCTGACGGAGGGTCGGTTTGTACTTCCACTGTTTCACCGCGTCTACAACCGAAGCAGCCACATGACCGTAAAGTCTCGGTTCTCCATCGATTGTCCTCAGGGCTTGGACTGAACCGTCTTTCCCAATGTTGGCTTCCAGCACCAACAATCCTTCGATTCCGATAGAGAACGCCCCGGATGGACAGGGCGGTTCCAACCGGTACAGGATCTTCTTCCGCTGCTCGTCCTCGTTGACCCGAACCCGCTCCGACGATGGTTGTGAGTCGAACGCGGCGGGTGATCCAAATTTCAGGGCTTGCGTTGGAAACCGGCGCGGAGGTGCAGGGGCCGGAAACCTTGCCGGCACAGTTCCCCAGGTATCGCCGTCGGCGAACTGAACTCCCAACACGGCAACCGTGAAATCCTCGGGAATCTCTTCTATCGGGAAGTAGATGACATATGGATGAAACACACGATTGTGCGGGTCCGAGCGTAGCCAATTTTGAGGAGGGAAGTGTCTAAATGGGCCACGAAGGAATCTTTGGGCACGTTTTCCAGGCATACGGTCGGTCGAGAACGAGCCGTGGGGTTCCAGGTCAAGCTGATACATCTCGGCGTGCACTGTACGCCGGAGGGAGGCATGGCGGAACTTCAACCGGACAGCAGTGATCTTCCTGGCCGTTCGACTGGATAAGCTGACACGCGGCAGGAGCAGGTAGACGCCTACCCGCTCGACCTTCATCGCCCTCAAACCGGCATCGGTGATGAGAATCGGACTGCCTGGCGAATTTAGAAACGATATCGGTAATTCCGGACTCTGCTCGATTTGCTGCAAGGTGATAGTGGGAGGAGGAGATCCTATCCGGTTGTTACGCATGGATTCATCGACCAACGGTCCGCATTCGCTGCCGGACATGCGCACCACCGCACTCACGTCTTTCGGAATCCCTTCCCGACTGGTTTGGATCCGTGGTGAGTATCTATTGGTCGCACCGCTCCAAGTCGCGTAGGCATCACGGTTCACAAAACCCGCGCCCAAGGAAAAGACGGCCAGCCCCCCCACCAGTCCAATGATCAAGGCGCGTTCCGGGGCGCCGAGCTTTCTCGGTGGCTCGGTGGACAGGAGATGTTTCATCCGTCGCTTGAGGCTTGCGCCGCCAATGGAAGAAATTCCGACCAGCCGCTGCTCCACGCAGGCCCTGGCAACCTTTAAAACTCCCGAGACATAGGTCTCCGGAGATTTCCCAAGCCGTATGACTTCCTCATCGCAGGCTCGCTCCCTCTCCTCGGACAACTTCCGGTCGATGAGCCAGGCAAGAGGATAAAACCACAGGACAGTCGTAATCGCTTTCTGGAGGACTACAGCCAGGTTGTCCCTGCGCTCCACATGTAGCAGTTCGTGGAGCATGACTGCTTCCAGTTCCTCGTCGCTCAAGCGGCTTGCGGCGGCTTCGGGCAACAAGACCGTAGGTTTCCGAATTCCCCAGAGTCCTGCTACGGTGACTTTGTCCGAAACGAGGATATCGACGTCCCGATTCAACAGAAGCCAGGAGCGGACTCGCTTCAGGACCTGCGTTTCTCTGGAAGAGACGAGCGCAAAGCGGGTCTTGACGGCCCAGGCCAGGTTCAAAGAGCCTCTCGCCCAACGAAAAGCAAAGAACGCCAACCCAGCCAGCCAGGTCAGCGTGAGCGCGCAATACAGTTCGTTGTGGTCTTCAGCGGACACGGGCTGACCGGCAACGGGCTGGCCCAGCAGCAAGGGCTTGAGGATTTCATAAGCGGGTCTTCCCGGGTCGACGGCTTGAGCCCCATGGGTTGACTGTTCCGGGAGTGGGGGGGAAAGGGATGGCGCGGCGGAAGGAATTTCCGATACCAGCCATGCCAACAGGACCGAGGGAACGAGCAGCTTGAACGCGGCCAGCAGCCAGAACCAGTAACGGGTACTTGCCGGCGTCCGCTTGAGCAACCGGACACCCAATGCCAGCAATCCGACGAAGAGAGTTGCCTCCCAGAGGTGGACCAGGACATTGGGCCACAGCCAGGAAGACAACTCTGCCAGCCACGGGTGCGTGTTCATGGGAGATAGCGCTCCTCACCTGCTGGCAGGCTCCTGTCCGGAACTCACTCGGGCTTCGGATCCAAGTCAGCGGTCCCCGCTCGGCGGGTCTTTCTTTCCTTGAGGATCCCTTCCAGTTCCCTCAGGTCTTCCAGCGTCAGTTTGCCCGTGTCGGCCAGATGTGACATCACCGGTAGGGGGGAACCGCTGAACATCTCCAGAAAATCGTGCACCAAACGGCGGTAGGCCTGCCTTCGGGTGATGACCGGGACAAAGACATAAGCGTTCCCGATCTTTCGCTGTTTTCGCAGGGCTCCCTTTGCCTCCAGGCGAAAGACCAGCGTTTGGACGGTCGTATAAGCGAGCTTTTTGCTGACAGGCAGCTCCTCCAGAATCTCCCTGATGGACGCCCTGCCGAGTTTCCAGAGCGCTTCCATCGCCTTGAGTTCAAGAGGCGAGAGTTTGATATGGTTCCCCTTTGTCAAGAAGACACCTCCTTTACCTCTTATTGCCGAGAACAGGACTGGTATTGGTGATCGTGTAGTCCTCCGGAATCGCAAAGACCGACGCACTCGGTTCCCCCTGCCGGATATTGAAGAATTCCCTGATCAGGCGGGCTCCACCAGGAAAGGTGACGTCAGACTTGACGATCAATTGCAGGGCCTCGGAAAACCAGGACCCACCGGGGGACAATTCTCCATTCACGAAGTTTGGTTTGCCCACGCACTCCACACCATTGATGACTCGTCTGCCCAAGGGTTCCGATCCTGGTGAAACCCTGAAGGGAGAGGGCAGCAGCGGGAGCGGCAACTGTCTCATGAGCCGCGCGGTCTTCCGATCGTGATTGATGAGATAGACGTTGCCGGTGGCGGCATCCTTGAAGTGTGCCCGTCCGGTTGGCTGCCCATCCTCGACGTTGATCCGGGTCCTCATCTCCGAACCTGAGGACGCACGAAACAGCACACCGGTGGACTCTTCCAGCAGTTCCTCCGAACCATCCGGCAGCGTTCGATAACTGAGCTCTTTGAATTGAGCTGTCAAGGGGAGCCACTGTCCTTGCAGTACCAGGGGAAGGGTCAATCCGAGAACAAGTGTGGCGCAAAACGACAGATATCTGCTCGTAGTCTTTCCGTTCATTGTTTCACCTCCAAAGGATCTGACGTCCCTGATAGAGTGCGATCCATAGTCACAACATCGGTCGAAGGGAAGACCGTTCATTCAAAGCAGGCAACTCTTCTATAGGGATAACGTAATTATACCTATATATGTAGTAGTCATCAACAAATTTTTTTATCCTGATGCGACCATCACAACGGTCTCTGATTAATCGATGGAGCCATTCCCACGCGCTAGGACCTCGAGTTGCAAGATACCCTTCTCTCGTGACCGCCACACATGTAGCCGCGAGGGGCGCCCGGCCTCTGCACCGGACTCCGCTTACCGGGCGCCGGCTAGCTGCATGGGGTGGTGGAGCCGGTAGTGCCAGGCCAGCACGTCCCGGCCGAAGTCTCCGTCGAAGTCTCTCCAGACGGAATGGCTGTGGTTGTTGTTGTTCTGGGTATTGTCGTATTCGATCAGAAAGGAAGGGGCCTGCACCCGGTAGTAGTCACCGGCTCCCGGTTTCACCGAGCCGGCCCAGGCGAAGAAGAGCTGGTCCGAAGGGGTTTTCCGGGCCTTTTGCATCCGTCGCTCGGCGACCTCGTCCGGAAGGATGTTGGCATACTCGCCGATCAGGGCCATCAAGCGGTTCACCTGCGCGGCGGTCATTTCCGAGGCCGCCAACCCTGACGGCTGGCCTTCCAGCTTGGCCCGCGAATCCGCCTTGGTGAGGACATCGGGATAGGCAGTCTCGGCCACCACCGCCTTGCCGAGCTGCCTGGCGTTCAGAGACCGGACCAGGGCGCGCGCCAGGTCCTCCTCCTTGGCCAGGGCTCTCATGCCCTGGTAGCGGCCCGCCAGCACCCGGTGGGGGTTGGCTCCCAGGAAGGTGGGGCTGGCCGAAACCAGGTGACCCTCCTTGAAGGTGAAATTCAGGGAAATGTGGTGCCCCTCCACTCGGAAGCCCCAGGTCCCCTCGTGCGACGGCTTGCCGAAAACACTGAAGTAGTACTTGTCGATGTCCCGGTTTCCGGTAGTGTCCTTCTCCAGCACCCGCAGGATCTCCTCCAGGGTCTGGACCGCCATCACCTTGGCGAAGCCGGCCTGGCTCAGACCGGCGGCCAGCAGAGCATCGGCCAGTCGGCGCTGTTCGGGAGCCATGCCCTTGTAGTTCACCCCTTTTCTGGCGTAGCCGTATTCCCTGGCGAAAGCGCTGTCCGGGAAGAAGTGCCACACCGTCCGGGTCTGGTGGCTGAAGTCGTAGACCACCTTGGCCCGCTGCTCCTCCGTGAGCGAGTTCACAAACCGGGTGGCGGTTTCATACAGGACCGTCTCGGTCCTGGTCCGGTGGTGGGCCGCCACAAGGGCCAGGGCGCAAACGGCCAGCGCGCAGAGTCGGAAAGTCGTGGGCTTGGTCATGCAACCCTCCTGGTCATGTTGTTTGAGTTTCCTGAATCATACTCCAAGCGGGTCGCCGATCCTAGCCCGCATTTCTCACCAGGACGCTGGATTCTAATTGAAAGTCCATTGTTTTCAGCAACTTGTTGGTCCCATTGGAATGCCTTGCGGTTACAGACGGCGCTGGGCGTGCCCGGGCTAGTCCGCCTCACTCCTTGGCCTGCTGCAGGTAGTTCTTGACCGCCGGGCCCAGCACCGACTCGATGGAGACGGCGATGAAGCGAGCGCCCTTTTGCCGCCACGCCCGGGCGGTCTCAACGTCGCGCACCATGAGTCCCAGGGCCACATCGGTAGGGACCACGGCGTCGGCGATGCGCTGCATGGCTGCCTGGACCTCGGGGTGTTGGGCCTGACCCGGCAGGCCCAGCGACTGGGACAGATCGGAAGGCCCGATAAAGACCACGTCGATCCCGCCCACCTTCAGGATTTCGGGCAGGTGGTCCACCGCCCGGGCGGTCTCGATCTGCAGCACCACCAGGGTCTCGGCGTTGGCCTGTTTGGTGTACTCCCCCAGGGACTGGGTCTGTCCGTAGTCGGCGGCCCGCACTCCCGCCAGACCGCGAATTCCCAGGGGTTGGTATTTCACCGAGCGAACGGCGGCCTCGGCCTCGGCCGCCGTCTGCACCCAGGGCACCAGCAGTCCCTGGGCTCCGGTGTCCAGAAACCTCAGGATAATGGGCTGCTGATTGGTGGTGACCCGAACGATGGGCGTCACCCCCCGCAGCTCCGCCGCCCGCGTCATGTTCTCGCAGTCCCGCGGCTCCACCGTCCCGTGTTCAGCGTCGAAGACCAGAAAGTCCCATCCCTGATATCCCAGGAATTCAATCAGTCCCGGATCGGGATAACGCACGAAACTCCCGTAGACGGTCTCACCGGCCTTCAACTTGGCTTTGGTTGTGTTCTTCTGCAATAAAGCACCCCCTCTAATCTATCCTGCCTGTCCGGACCGGTCGATGAAGCCGGCCGTTTCGCATTTCATCCAGGGTTACCGACGCTTACCGGCCGGTTTTCCCGATAAGACCTCCAGGCCGCCAATCCCAGTTCCACCGCGCGCCGCCCGTCCCGGCCCGTGACCGGCGGCTTGGAGTCCTCCAGCACCGACCCGACAAACGCTTCCATCTCGGCCAGGTAGGACTCCTGGTAGCGTTCCAGGAAAAAATAGAGGGGGAGCGGGCCGCTAACCTCCTGGCTATTGCTGTAAACGGCTTGATGGGAGGTGTGGTTGCCCACCACCACCTGACCCTCGGAACCGAAAACCTCCACCCGCTGGTCGTAGCCGTAAACGGCCCGGCGGCTGTTGTCGATGGCGCCCAGGGCGCCGTTGGCGAAGCGCAGCATCACCACCGCCGTGTCCAGATCGCCGGCCTCGCCGATGGCCGGGTCTATCAGCGTGCTTCCCGTGGCATAGAGCTCCTCGACCTCGTCGCCCGCCAGGAAGCGGGAGATGTCGAAGTCGTGGATGGTCATGTCCAGAAAAATTCCGCCCGAGGCCTTCACGTACTCGGCGGGGGGAGGTTCGGGGTCCCGGCTGGTGACCCGGACCAGGTGGGGTGTCCCGATCCTGCCGGCGGCCACCGCCTCCCGCGCCTGGTGAAAGCTGGGATCGAAGCGCCGGTTGAATCCCACCTGCAGCTTCACCTCGAACTCTCGTACCGCCTCCAGGGCGTCATCGATCTGCTGCAGATCCAGCGCCAGCGGCTTCTCGCAGAAAATATGCTTCCCCGCCGCCGCGGCCTCCCGGATCAGTTCGGGATGAGTGGGCGTGCTGGAGCAGATGACCACCGCGTCGATGGAGGGATCCTCCATAATGCGGGCCGTCTCCGGGGCGGAGGCGGGAATCCCGAAATCGGCGGCGCAGCGCTCGGCGGCCTTCAGGGAAATGTCCACCACCGCCGACAGGCGGGCTTGCGGAATGCGGCGGGTCAGATTGTGTGCGTGGATTCGCCCGATGCGGCCTGCACCGATCAGGCCCAGGTTGAGCTGAGCAACCAAGAATAGAACCTCACAGAGAACTACGCTCGATTATCCGATCCCGATGGCCCTCAGATACTCCCGGGTTCGCCTGGCGATGGGCAGGGGCTTGTCGAAGGGAGCCGGATACATGTCCTGCTCCACGATGGCATAGCCGCTGTAGTCGATCTCCTGCAGCACCCGGCACAGGGCCGGGAAATCCACCACTCCCTGGGAAGGCTCGCAGAACAGGTCCATGCCCACCGCGTGGGCAAAGGGAATGTTCTCCTCGGCGACTCTCCTCTGCAGATCGGGCCGGACGCTCTTGAGATGGAGATAGGGAATCCGACGGTGGTGGCGCCGAAGAAAGCTGATCGGATCGCCTCCCCGGTAGGCATGATGGCCGGTGTCCAGACAGAGCACCACTCGCTCGGGATCGGTCTGGCTCAGCAGCCTTTCGATCTGGTCCTCGTATTCCACGTGGGTTTCGGCGTGAGGATGAAACACCACCTGCAGGCCGAACCGTTCCCTGACCAGGTCGACCACGTAATGGACCCGGTCGACCAGGTGCTTCCAGGCCTCGTCGTCCAGCTTGCCGGGAGCGGTGGGCTCGCCCGTCCAGAGATTGGTATAGGTGTCGTCGATCAGGATGAGGTACTCGGCGCCGAGATAGGCCAGGGACTCCCCCGCTCCCAGGATCTGCTTCTCCAGACCCGGCCAGGCGGCGTCGTCTTCCAGGTGTCCCATGGCGAAGGTGCCCGAAGCCCGCAGACCGCGCATTGACAGCTCGTTCTGAAGCGTGGCCCGATCGGTGGGCAGATAGCCGTAGGGCCCCAGTTCCGTCCACTCATAACCCGCTTCGGCGATTTCGTCCAGGCAGCGTTGCCAGGGAATCTGCTTGTCGTCGCTGGGAAACCAGACACCCCAGCTATCGGGGGCACTGCCGATCTTGACGTCCATGGCGGTTCCGGCCCTCCCCAACCGGTTCAATAATAGAAGCGCTGCAGCCGCGCTCTTTCGTTTTCGTACTCATCCCGGCGCTTGCGAGTTTCCGGATCCCCGCTCACCTCGGCCGCGGCTACATCCCACCAGATGCCGGCGCCCGGAGGCGTCCGATACTTTTCAGTATCCACCACGATGACGCAGGGCTGCGACTTCTTCCTGGCCTCCTGCAAGGCTTCCCGAAACTCGTCGGTGGTGTAGACATGCATGGCGTGGGCCCCCAGGCTCTGGGCATTGTGAGCGAAGTCGATGGGCACGAAGTCGGCATCCAGGCGATTGGTTTCCTGGTCGCGGGCCCGGAACTCGTTGCCGAAGCTGTGTCCCGCCCGAGCCAGTTGCAGGCCGCGAATGCACTGGTAGCCGTGGTTCTCGGAGATGACCAGGGTGATCTTCAGCTTTTCCTGAACGGCGGTCATCAGCTCCATGGGATTCATCAGATAGGTGCCGTCGCCCACAAACACGTACACTTCTCCTTCCGGCTGGGCCATGCGCACACCCAATCCCGCCGGGATCTCGTACCCCATGCAGGAGTAGCCGAATTCCACGTGGCAGGTTCTGCCGCCGGTGGCATCCCACAGCTTCAGCAGATCGCCGGGGGGATTGCCGGCGGCAGCCACGACGGTATCCCCCGAACGGGCCTCCTGGTTGAGAACGCCCACCAGTTGGGCCTGGCTCATGGCTTCTCCCTCGACCGGCTGATAGACTTCGTTTTCCAGTTGACTCCGCCACTCCCGCTTCCATCCGGCAACTTCCCGGACATAGTCGGCCCGCGGCCTCACCCCGGCGGCCAGGGCCGCCTCGGTGAGGGCTTCCAGCCCGGCCCGAGCGTCCGCCAACAGGGGCACGGCCCCCTGCTTGTAGGCATCGTGAGGCCCCACGTTCAGGCTGATGAACTTCACCTCCGGGTTCTGAAAGGCGGATTGAGACCCGGTGGCGAAATCGGTGAGCCGAGTGCCCACGCAAATGAGCAGGTCGGCCTGGCTGGCCACCTTGCCGGCGCAGGGATTTCCGGTCACCCCGTAACCGCCCAGTCCCACTTCGGATTCCTCCCGCAAGGCGCCTTTTCCCGCAAAGGTCTCGCCCACGGGAATCCCGAGCTCGTTTGAAAAACGCTGCAGCGCCTCGCAGGCCTCCGAGTAGTGGACCCCGCCGCCGGCGATCACCATGGGGCGCTTGGCCTGCTTCAACAGGCCGACCGCTTCCCGAACCCGGTCGGGATCGGGCAGGCGGCGCTCAACCAGCCAGGTCCTCTCTTCGAAAAAGGCCGCCGGGTAATCGTAGGCGTGAGCCTGCACATCCTGGGGCAGCGACAGGGTGACGGATCCGGTCTCGACCGGATCGGTCAGGACCCGCATGGCCTCCGGCAGGGCCGTCAGGAGTTGCTCGGGCCGCGAGATCCGGTCGAAGAAACGGCTGACGGGGCGGAAACAGTCGTTCACGCTCACATCGGCCGACACCGGATGCTCGAGCTCCTGCAGCACCGGGCCCTGGTGGCGGGTCACGTAGTAGTCCGAGGGCAGCAGCAGGACCGGCAATCGATTGATGGTGGCCGTGGCCGCCCCCGTCAGCATGTTGGTGGCTCCCGGCCCGATGGAGGAGGTGCAGGCCATGGTGGCCAGGCGGTAGTTGGCCTTGGCATACCCGGCAGCCGTGTGCACCATCGACTGCTCGTTGCAGGGCTGATAGTAGGGGAGATCGGCTCCGTATTCGTAGAGCGCCTGCCCCAAGCCGGCCACGTTGCCATGGCCGAAGATGCCGAAGATGGCCGGGATCAGGCGGCGGGACCGCCCGTCGCGCCTGCTGAACTGCACCTGGAGGAATTTCACCAGGGCTTGCGCGACCGTCAGTCGAACCGTTCGCTGCGGACTCTGTTGCAACATCATCGTCACCTCCCCTTCTCTCGAGACTACTCCAACCGAATTGTGCCGGCCGGGCTGCCAGCGCCCTTCAAGAGGCTACTGCCAACGGAACCACCGCAAGGCCAGCAGGAAACTGACACTTCCCCAAGCCGCCATCACCAGCACATCCGGCCAGTTGGCGGCGAGGGGAAGTCCTTCATTGATGTTGGCCCGCAAGGCGTCGTTGAGCGCCGTCAGCGGCAGCACCTGAATGACCGGCTGCCAGAACTCGGGGAAGCGGGTGGCAGCGAAAAAGGTCCCCGAGAGCAGCCACATGGGCAGCATCACCAGGTTCATCAACCCCGAGACTCCTTCGATGGTCCGGGTGCGGGCAGCCACCAGCAGTCCGAGTCCCGCGAAGGACATGGACCCCAGCAGCGAAATGACCCCCAGTTCCAGGATCGAACCATGAACGGAAACGCCGAAGGCCATCCAACCGAAGCTGATCACGGCCACCACCTCCAGCGCCAGGAAAATCAGGCGCGACAGCATGAAGGACAGCAGAAAGTGGGTCCTGCGCATGGGCGTGGCCGCCAGCAGCTTCAGCAGCTTGCGGGTGCGTGCCTGCACCACCGCGAAGCCCAGGCCCCACATGCCGCTCCCCATCAGGTTCAATCCCACCAACCCGGGAATCAGAAAATCGATGTAGCGGGCTCCGGCCTGGGCCTCGGCTTCGTCCCTGACCCGGGCGACATCTTCCCGTCCCATGCGCCGCTGCAGGGCGTCGTCCAAGACCAGCCGGGCAACCCGGCTGTCGGGCCGAGTCGGGTCGTAACGGTAAACCAGGCCCTCCGAATCCATATCAGGAAGGGGCGGAGAGGGGGAGACCGTCTCTCCGGCCTCGGGATTCCCGGTCGCCGCAGCCTCCGACGGAGCAGGCTGCAGCACCAGCGCCACCCTGCCCGTACGCAGTGCCCGCGCCGCCTCCTCCGGCGACAGCAGGACAGCCTCGATATCGGAACGCCCGTCCAGCCATTCCATCAGCCGGCCGGAATTCGAGCCCGGCCCCTGGCGCCCGTCGGCTTCCACGGCTACCTGGACAGTTGCCGGACCCGTTTCGCGGAAGGCGATTCCCAGCGCCACGGCCAGCAGAACGGGAAAAACGAAGACCCAGAAGACAGCCTCGGGTTCCCTCACGAACTCCCGAATCCTGGCCAGCGTGAGCTCCAGCAGCGGATTGACCGGGCGGTAGCGGCTGGCCCCGGGAAGCGGCCGTGCTGCGCCCGCATCGGACGCCTCGAGATCCGGGACGGCGCCGGTCAAGGGTCCGGTCTCCACCGCATCGGCAGGCGGCAGGGTCCGCTCCAGCGAGGGGCGGGGCTTGGCGCCGATGACATCAGGCATCTCGGAGCTTTCTCCCGGTGAGGGTCACAAAGACGTCTTCCAGAGTCGCCGTGTGTGTGGTCAAACCCACCAGCCTGGCCTCCTGAATCTTCACTTCAGCCAGCAGGGCCGGCAGGGCTTCAGCCACGCTGGAGACGGTAAGCAGGTAATTTCCGTCGCGGCTCCGCACCCCGCGTACGCCGGGCAGCCGGGAGAGCCGGTTGTCGTCGACGAAACCTTCCAGGCTGAATTCCACAATCTCATCGGCTCCCAACGATTCCACCAGGGCGTTGGGAGTGTCCAGCGCAATCACCTTCCCATGATCCATGATGGCCACCCGGTCGCACAGGCGGGAGGCCTCCTCCATGTAATGGGTCGTCAGCAGTATGGTACCACCCCGGGAACGAAACATTTCGATCAGATCCCAGAGCTGCAGCTTGGCTTGAGGATCCAGTCCGGTAGTGGGTTCGTCCAGGAAGAGCACGTCCGGAGCCGCCACCAGCGCACAGGCGATGGCCAGCCGCTGCTTCTGGCCACCGGAAAGCTTTCCCACCCGGGCGTCTCGTTTCTCCTCAAGCTCCACCAGTCGGATGACTTCGTCGGGCTCCCATCCCCGCTTGTAAAGGCTGCGGAACATCGCAATGGTTTCCACCACCGTCAAGCGATCGGCAAACTGTGTTTCCTGGAGCTGTACCGCCAGACGTTCCCTCAGAGCGCGGTCATCGCCTTCCCCCCAGCCTTGGCCCAGCACCTCCACCCTGCCGCCGTCGGGATTGGTGAGACCCTCGAAGATCTCGACGGTAGTGGTCTTGCCGGCCCCATTGGGCCCCAGCAGGCCGAAACACTCTCCCATCCTGACTTCCAGGTGAATGCCGTCAACGGCTACCACCTCGCCGTAGCGTTTCACCAGGGACTCGCAACTGAGGGCAACTTCCCTGGAGGCGTTCGCGGGTTGCTTGGAGGCGGTTACAGGCATGGGCGACCAGGAGTATTCTGGGACCTTTCCGATCCACCCGAGCGCTAACCGGCCCCGCAGTGCGGGTGCAGACCGGAGGGCGAATTTAGCGCCGCAGACTCCACTTGGGTGTGACGCCGGGATTGGCGCAGGCATCGGGCCAACGCCCTTCCGCCACTCGAATCAGGGTCTCCACCGACAGGCGCCAGAAGGAGTCCTTGCTGATGTCGGAACAGCCGGCCACGTGAGGGGTCAGGACCACGTTGTCCATTTCCAGCAGAGGACTGGTGGGAGCCAGGGGTTCGGGCTCGAAGACGTCCAGGCCCGCCGCCGCGATCCAACCTTCCTGAAGCGCCCGGATCAGGGCCTGCTCGTCCACGACCGGTCCCCGGCAGGTGTTGATGAGCACCGACTCCGGCTTCATCGACCGGAGCTGCGTTTCACCGATCAGGTGCCGGGTTCCCGAACTCAGGGGTGTGTGCAGGGAGACGAAATCGGATTGGGAGAGCAGGCTCTCCATCTCGACCGGACGGACGCCTTCGGCCCTGATCACCTCCGGTTCCAGCAAGGGATCGCAAGCCAGGATCCGCAGCTTGAAACCCTGCATCTTGCGAGCCACGCTGCGGGCGATGCGGCCGAAGCCGATCAGGCCCAGGGTGTTTCCCCGCAGATGCCAGCGATGAATGTGCTCGCGGCGGTCCCAGCGCCCTTCCCTCAGGGCGCGATCGTGGGGCACGATCTGGCGGATCACGGCAAACAGTAGACCGATGGCATGGTCGGCCACTTCGTCGAAGACGGCGGTGGGGGTATGGGCCACGACGACGCCCTGCCGGGTGGCGGCCTCTACCGGAACGTTGTCGAAACCGCTGCCGGTGCGCAGAATGACTCCGCAGCGGGACAGCTTTTTCAGGCGCTCGGCGGTAATGACCGGATTCCCGTAGAGCCACACCATATCGGCATCGGCCGCCGCCCCCAACAGCTCCTCTCCGGAAGTACAAGGGTGAATCCGCAAGTCCACCCCCGCCTGCTGCAGGTCCTGTTTGACCCAGGAGGGCACCGGAACTCCGTCCGCCTCCACGTAGACAACGGTTAACGGTTTCACGAAGCTACCTCCTTCAGATAGATCCACGCCGGGGCGGGTGAACCAGGCCTTCCATCGGGAAAGCCTTGTCCCGGTCCGGCATCGGATTCAAGGGCAAAGGAAAGCGGGGATTGCGATCTGCGCCGGCCGGACCCGTGAGCCTCAAACCGGCCTGCCGGCTTATCCTTGGAAACTCAGGGCTGCGGGACCACCTGTCTGTTGCGGCCCGACTTATAGCATGATCACCCGGGAGGCTCAAGGTCTATCGGCCTTTGGAAATCCAGCGGGACAGCGTACAATGACGGGCCGTGGCCCGCGGAGATCCGGGAGCACGCCAAGTGCGACGGGGTCGGAACAGCGCCACAAACAAGCACCCGTTCTCCCAGGGCCAGCCATGGTCGCTCTGGGCCGGGTCTGTTTACGTCCCGACGCCCGGGTCAAGCCATTGGGAGTTGGAGGAAGTGATGAAATCACCAAAGCCTTTCCGTTTACACAGCCGACTCGGCTCTGCCTGGTGGATGCTGGCCGGAGTTCTCATTGCGGTTCCCTGGTCGCTTTTTTCCTCGGAGCCACCTTCGGCCCTGGTGTGGCGGGAACACACCTTTGAGGATTTTGCCGACGGGCGATTGGGCGACGGCGGGGCTAACACCTACGTCTCGGCTCGAGGCCGGGTCCAACTGGTGAACAGCTGGGATCTGAACCAGGACGGCTACCTGGACCTGGTGTTTTCCAATACCCATCCCCACCGGGAGGCGCTGGATGCGGCCATCTACTGGGGTAACGGCAAGGACTTCGACGGTTCGCGCCGCTCCTTCGTCCCCAACGACGGCGCCCAAAATGCGGCTGCCGCCGACCTTGACGGGGACGGCCAGATGGACCTGGTCCTGGCCAACTACACCAACGGGACCTGGGACGGCATGGATTCATACGTCTACTACGGCGGCATCCAGGAGCTCAAGGCGCGCAAGGACGCGTCCCAATGGGGCTTTCATCCCTTCGCCCGCAAGGTGACGCTGCCCAGCCGGGCCGCCCAGCACGCGGCCGTCGAGGACCTCAACAAGGACGGCTTCCCCGACATCGTTTTCGCTTTCTCTGCCGGTTTCTGGGAATATCGGGCCGCCAGCGGAGGGTACGAGTCTCCCTCCAGAATCTACTGGGGCTCGGCCAACGGCTACAGCGCTGACCACCAGACCGACATCCCGGCCCTGGGGGCCTCCTCGGTCGTTATCGGCGACTTGAACCGGGACGGTTGGCCGGACATCGTGCTGGCCAACCAGGGACAGGACGGCAATCCCGACGTGGACTCCTACGTCTACTGGGGCGCTGCCGAGGGATTCGACGCCGCTCGCCGGACCAGCCTGCCCACCCACCAGGCCAACTGGGTGACTCTGGGGGACGTGAACAACGACGGACGCACGGACATCGTCTTTGCCAACGGCAAGGGCACCGCTTCCTATGCCTACCTCAACAGCTCCAAGGGCTTCGAGCCCGACCGGCGGCTGGAACTGGCCACCAGCAACGCCAAAGCCTGCGCCGTGGCCGATCTGAACCGGGACGGCCGCAACGACCTCTTCTTTACCAACCACCACTCCAGCAACAACCGTCTGACCCATTCCTACCTCTATTGGGGAGGGGAGAAGGGTTTCAGCGACAAGGACCGGCAGGAATTCGAGACGGTAGGAGCCTGGGGAGTTTCGGTGGCCGACCTGAACCACGACCAATATCCCGAGATCATCGTCTCCAACTACAAGGAGCACTTTTCCTTCGACGTGCCCTCGGTGATTCTCTGGAATTCGGAGGGCACCTTCTCCGACGTGCGCCGCACTTCCCTCTTCACACAGGGCGCGGTCGGCAACCTGGTCTCGGATTTCAACTGGGACGGCCATCCCGACCTGCTGTTCATGAACACCGTGTCCCGCTCCCGCGGGGGCGTGGTCCCCACCTATATCTACTGGGGCAACCGGGAGGGGCAATACACGCCGGAAGACCGCCTGGCCCTCCCCTCGGTCGACCCCTACGAGTGGGCCGCCGCCGACCTGAACGACGACGGCTGGGTCGACTTCCTGGTCTCCAACTTCGGGGAAACCGTCCGCTGGCGCCAGGAAAGCTATATCTATTGGGGGAGCTCCGAGGGCTTTTCGGTCGACAGCCGCTCGGCCCTCATGGGCGTGGGCAGCGCCGGGGCCTCCATCGCGGACCTGGACCAGGACGGGCACCTGGACGTCATCCTCAGCAACTCTCCCCGGCCGGAAGACGGCGTCAAGGGAGCTTTCATCTATTGGGGGAATCCGGAGGGGTTCGTGGTGACCCAGCGGAGTGAAGTTCCCGGCGGCGGTACCTCCACCGTGGCCGATCTCAACCTCGACGGCAGGCCGGACCTGGTCTTCGGGGGCAGCGAGGGAGTGGGAATCTTCTGGAACGACGGCAGCCGCGAATTCTCCGAGAGCCGCAAGACCCTGATCCCCGACAGCAAGGGAATGCACGGATCCGAGGTGGCGGACGTCAACCGGGACTCCTATCTGGACGTGATCCTGACTCGGGGCGGTTCGCTGGGGAAACGCCAGACTACCGGTTTCGTCTATTGGGGGAATCCCAGCGGCGAATACAAGAGCGAGGGGAGACTCGAGTTCGCCACCGAGGGACTCATCACCCTGACGGTTGGCGACGTCAACCAGGACGGCTGGCTGGATTTCATCTGCCCCAGCTACAACACCGGCTCCAGCCGGGCCACCATGACCAAGATCTACCTGGGGGGACCGGACGGCATCAGCTCCGACCGCATGTTCGAGCTACCCAGCAACGCCGGAACCGGCAGCATGGTGGCCGATTTCAACCGCGACGGCTACGCGGACATCCTGATCATCTGCCACCGGTCCGAGGGCGATCCCAACCGGATCGGATCTTTCGGCGACCATGTGACCGATTCCTATCTCTACTGGGGCAGTCCGGAGGGTTTCCGAGCCGATCATCGCCTGGAGATCCCCGTGCGGGGCCCCCACTTCGATTCGGTGGTGGATCTCGGCAACATCTACGATCGGCGCCACGAGTTCACCTATATCTCTTCGGCCTTCCACTATGGCGACCGGCAGCCCGCCGACCTTGCCTGGCGGGGGCAGACACCCCATGGAAGCAGCCTCCGCTTTCAGGTTCGCACCGCCGCGGACGAACAGGGCCTGGAAAGGGCCCGCTGGGAAGGACCTGCCGGCCCCGGGTCCCACTTCGAGCACTCTTCGGCCCTGGCGGACCGTCCCGACGGCCATGGCTGGATCCAGTACCGGGCCTTCCTGAACACTCCCCACGGCGCGGTTTCTCCCGTCCTGGAGGAGGTTGCCCTCACCTTTCGCTAGGACGATCGCCGCCGGCAGCCATCCTGCCCCTCACTCGTCCCAGGTGCCGCGGGCGTTGATGCCGCCGTCCACGCACACGTACTCGCCGGTCATGAAGGACGCCCGGTCGCTCACCAGGAATACCAGCACGTTGGCAATCTCCTCCGGACCGGCCGTGCGGCCCAGCGGATGGGCCTGGCCCAGCGTGGCTCTCAGTTCAGCCACGTCACCGCCCGAGGCTTCGAAGGCCTCCTGCTGCAGGGGCGTGTCCACGCCCCCGGGACAGATGGCCAGCACGCGGATGTTGTCGGTGGCAAAATCCAGAGCCAGGTTGCGGGTCAAGGAGAGAATGCCTCCCTTGCTGGCCGCGTAGGCCGGGACCTTCTTCATGGATTGGAGGCCCTGGACGCTGGCCATGTTGACGATCACGCCCCCGCCCCTCTGCCTCATCTCCGGAATGGCGAACTTGGACATCAGGAAGAAGCTCTTGAGATTGACGTCGATGATTCGATCCCACAGTACCTCCGGGGTGTCCACGGCGTTCACGTAGGAGCTCGGTGGCTGGATTCCGACGTTGTTGACCAGAATGTCGACTCCCCTAAAGGTTTGGGCGGCATGGTCAACCACCTGGGCCGCCTCGCCGGAGTCGGCCACGTCGGCTGCCACCGCCTGGACCGCCAGCCCCTCTTCGTCGGCCATGGCCAGCAATTCCCGGTTGGCCGCTCGATCGATATCGGCAAATACGACCGAGGCTCCCTCCCGACCCAGGGCCAGCGTGCAGGCGCGGCCAATGCCCTTGCCTCCGCCGGTCACAATTGCCACCTTGCCTTTCAACCCGTCCATGGAATGCCTCCTCTCATCTCATTGTAAGATCTCCCCCGGTGGCAGCGCCGGATCCCCCGGCGCCCCTCTCGGGCCGGAACTCTCGTCAACTTCCGGAATCAGGACGAGTCGGAACCGGACCTCCAATTCATCCTTCACCCGAATGGCGCCGGCGAAGGTACTCACCGGTCGAATGCCAAACAAGGTCTGCTTGAAGCGAGCCCTGCCCTTTACCCGCATCCCGCCCGGCCTGGGTTCCAGTTGGCCGCGAACGGCGAGAGGACGGGTGGTCCCGCGAAGAGTCAGATGACCACGCAGAACAAAATCGCCCTCATGAATTTCCATCTGCCGGGAGTCGAACCGGATCAGCGGGTGCCGAATGCTATGCAGAACTTGCCGGCTCTGCATCACCCTTTGGACTTCCGCGCGCTGGTCCTCGGCCAGTTCGGAATCCAGCACCTGAAGCTGCACCGCCTTGAAGCTGAGCTGAACCCTGTTTTGCTCGGGCGTGGCCGGATCGAAAGAGACCCGCCCCGAGGCCACCGGAGCACCGATCAGATGCCGGTGACCAAAACGGCCCAGCAGTCCGTCAGTACCCAGATGAATGGAAACCCGGCTTTGTTCAGGGTCCACCAGGTAGCGGGCACCCTGAGCAACCGGGTCCGAACCGGATGAAGCCAACCCGGCCGCCAGCAACGCAACCCGGCAAACCACCAACGCAGCCGGCAGGATCATCTTCTATGCCCGTTACAGTGGCAGGGGCCCGACCGTCCGATTGCGGGAGCTTTTTACGGTTCGGTCCGCCTCATGGACTTTGGGGGCGTTTGCTTTCCAGGTAGGAGGCAAAGCGGGGAACCGACACGCGCGCTCGTTCGTGCCAGCCTTCCGCGATCTTCTCGACTTCGTCGAAGGCTTCCAGTCGAAAGCGGATTTTCCGCCCCGCGACCTCGACGATGCGGGTCTTGAGGGTGACTTTCATGCCCAGAGGCGTGGGGGCCAGGTGTTTCAAGTCCATGGCCGTTCCCACCGTCTCTTCATCCTGTTGCAGCAACGGGGCAGCCGCCTGACGGGAGGCCATCTCCAGCCACAGGATCAGGGAGGGAGTCGAGAGCACCGGTTGGACCCCGGGGCCCATGAAGCCGATGCACACCGGCTCGGTGACCAACTGAGTCTGCTCCAACCGAATATCCTGTCCAGGATTCGCCATGGGTCCTGGCCCGGGGCAGGTGGAATTTAACGGTCCCAAGGCCGCCCGGAATCTCTCCTAAGGACCATCCGGCTCTAACGGGAGGGCAGATGATATCCCGCTTTCTTGGTCCTTACCCGCTGGAGCTTGTCGCCCGAAGTGATGTAGAGCGTCTTGTTCTCTTTACCGCGGCCGAAACCCACGTTGGTCGGCAAATCGGGCGTACGAAGATAGTCGAGTTCCTTGCCCTCGGGAGAGTAGACGTAGATGCCGGGACGAGTCTGATCCCGGACCGCCACGTAGAGGTTCCCCTCCGCATCCACCACCAGTCCGTCGGGGCCGTCCTGCGGATAGTAGTCCACCAGCGTCTTCCTGAAGGTCGCAGTTCCCTCGGGACTCAGGTCATAGGCCAATAGGGCCATTCTTCCCTTGTGGAAAGGAAGGTCCGGAGAAAACTGGAAGATGTCGAAGTTGCCGTTGTCGTTGGACACCACGTAGAGCGTCTTCTGGTCGGGCGAGACGCAAACACCGTTGGGTTTTCCCGCATCGGTGATGATCTGATGAATCGATCCGTCGGGGTCGATCCGGTAGACCGCCATCACTCCCTGCTCCAGGGGCTCGTGGCCGACATAGCGGGGATCGGAGAAGTAGATTCGACCCTTGAGATCGATGCTGATGTCGTTGGGGGCATTGAACTGTCGCCCGTTATAGAAATTCCCGATGATCACGCTCTTGCCGGTGTTCATGTCCGTCCGAGTGACGCGCCGCCCTCCGAAGTCCGCCCCTTCGGCCACGACCATGTTCCCCTGGGCATCGAATTTAATGCCGTTGGACATCCCGCTGGGGGATCGATAGACGCTGACCTCACCGGTCTTGGGGTCGTACTTCATGATGTGACCCGCTTGCATACCCGCGGTTCGGGTAAAGGTGATGTCACTGAAATAGATGGTGCCGTCGGGCGCGGCTGCCGCGCCCTCGGTGAGAACCCCTCCGGTGAACAGGGTTTCCAGGGTGTCGTGCTCAAAATAGGCGGACTCGCCTGCGGCAACAGCCCACCCGGCGCAATGCACCAGAGCCACCGATAAAAACAGAAACTGAACGGTTCGAAGCATCGGCTTACCTTCCTCCAGGCTCAAAAAACCTCAGGACAGTTATCGAAACGGTGCCGGGTATTCTATCAACCTCTGTCAAACGGCTCGGACAATCGCCCCTGATCCTCGTGCGCCTCTCTTTTTTTGAAGGAAAGCTCCGCGGACGCGATAGAATAACCAGGCGAATCCTCTGGCAACAGTGTTCACTTTCTTACGGCTGGTCCTTTCCGAGAGGATCGAGGTGAGCTTGACCACTCGTCCCCCAAGATCAGCGGCGCTTGGAGTCATTCTGGCCCTCTGCCTCGGGGGCTTGGCCATCCCGGCTATCTGCAGTGCGACGGCTCTCCAGAAGTCTCAAAAACCCTCGAAACCCCAACTCAAGCGGCGGTCTCGCCTGGATATCCTGCAAACGCTCATCAAGTCGAGGCGTTGGGACCAGGCCGAGAGGGTGGCCACCCGGCTCCTGGCCGGCTCCCCCCACAATCCGCAGGCCTTGTTCCTGGCGGGGATGGTCCAGTTTCGACAGGCCCGCTATGACCGCGCCATCCCCCTTCTGAAAAGAGCTCAGGACCTTCGGCCCGAAATTCCAGGTCTGGGCAAGACTCTGGCCATCTGCTACTTCTCGTCCAGGCAGCACCGGATGTTCGAGTCCCAAATGGAGCACGCCTTCCTCCAGACCCCGACCGATCCCGAGCTTTCCTTCTTCTGGGGACTCCACCAGACGTCGGTGAACGATAACCCCCAAGCCGCCGTCAGGGCTTTCGACAATGCTCTCCAACACAGACCCAGCTACGTTCAGGCCCTCTACCATCGAGGCCGCGCCTTCCAGAAAATGGGTCGAAAGGACAGGGCCCGCCAAGACTTCGAGGCAAGCATCGCCCTCATCGAGCAAACCTTCTTTCGGGGCTACAGCTATCCCTATCAGAGCATGGCCCGCCTGTTGCTGGAAGACTCGCCCAAGGGGGCCCTTCGCTTTGCCCTGAAATCGGTGGAAGTCCAGCCAAAGCTGAAGAACACCCACGTCCTGGTCGGAGAAATCCACTGGCGCCTGGGCCAATTCAGGAAGGCCGCCCAGGCCTTTGAGGACGCCACCTACCTGGACCCGGAGGATTCCCGGCTGCACTACTGGCTACATCTCCTCTACCAGCGGCTGGGAAGAAAGAAAGCCTCGAAAACGGCCCTGGTGGAGTTTCACCGGTTGAATCCCTCAGACAGCGACGCCTCGCAGCCTGCCAGGCCAGTGGCCGCTCCTTGAATCCTCCCAACGGGCTCATGCCCCGGCTTATGCCCACGGCTGACTGCCGGTGTCGCTTCGCGGCTCCACTCCAACCGCCGGAGTTGCCGTCCGCACATCCGATAGTTCAAATGTCCCTGCCCCCGCAGTGTCGTGGGTTCGGGGAGAGCTGCGAAACTGCGGTTGGAGTCGTTTACCCGTTGCCGCCGTCGAGAATTTTTCAAAGGGAAAGCTGAGCTTCAACACGCTGGGGATCGGCAATCCCTTCTCAGGGATCTGGCTCAAACAGCGCAAGAATCGTACGAAATGGTGGGTGGCGGCATCACCGCTTTGCATGATCGCGAATGGAACCATTGGGTTTTCGCAATAGTTCGAAAGCGGCGGCAGGATCTTTTCCGAGCGCGCCCAGGAACAGCGCTGACCCCCTGCAAGATCGAGAAAAGCCGACTCGGTTTCCCGCCTTCCCGCAGGGAATGCTTACTCAAAATGATCCAGTCGTCCAACCAAGTCCAGTAATGTGCATAAGTGTCTATGTAATCACCAGTTATAAAGACACTTAAGCACCCGCCCCTTTCCCATAGCAATTCGCATTGTACCCTTGCATCCATCATTTTATGGGGGTATTATGGTAGGTATGACACTGCTCAAACGACCCCCGCAACGCAAGCCACGCGGGAAGCATCCCGAAAACGCCCTCATGCCCGCCTTTGTGCGCAACGTCACCCGGGCCGGACGCTACTGCGACGGCCAGGGCCTCTATCTCGACGTCCGGCCCACGGGCAGCCGGGGCTGGGTGCAGCGCCTCACCATCCGTGGCCGCCGCACCGAGCTCGGGCTCGGCGGATTCCCACTGGTCTCGCTGAAGGAAGCCCGGGAGAGGGCCTTCGCCAACCGGAAGCTGGCCCGCGAGGGGGGCGATCCCCTCTCGGAGAAGCGCCGCACCGAGTCGACGCCGACCTTCGCGGAGGCGACCCGGCAGGTCTGGAAGCAGTTGCGCCCGGGGTGGCGCTCCCCCGAGCACGCCGAGCTGTGGCGGGGCAGCCTCAAGCGCCACGCCTTGCCCCGCATCGGCGGGATGCCGATATCGGAGGTCACCAGCGCCGACGTGATCGGGATACTGGCCCCGATCTGGCACGACAAGCCGGCCACAGCCCGCAAACTGCGCCAGCGCATCCGGGCGGTCCTGGAGTGGGCCGTGGCGATGGATCTGCGGCCCGACAACCCCTGCGACCGGATCGGCCCGGTGCTGGGGTCGCAGGGCAATGGGGTGCGTCACATGCGGGCGTTGCCGCATGGGGAAGTGGCGGAGGCGATCCGGAATGTGCGCGGGTCGAAGGCGCGGCCTGTCGTGAAGCTGGCCTTCGAGTTGCTGGTGCTGACGGCGACACGCTCCGGCGAGGTAAGGGGGGCAGCCTGGACGGAGATCGACCGGGAGGCGGGCGTGTGGGCCATCCCGGCCCGGCGCACGAAGGGAAACCGCGAACACCGGGTTCCGCTGTGCGGGCGTGCCCTGGAGGTTCTTGAGGAGGCGCGAAGGCTGGGTCGCGGCAGCCCTCTGGTGTTTCCCAGCGTGGGGGGGAAGCCGATCGGAAGCACGGCGATGTCGGAGTTGCTCAGTGAGTTGGGAATCGCGGCCGTGCCCCACGGCTTCCGGTCGAGCTTTCGGGACTGGGCGGCCGAGGAAACGGATCATTCTCGCGAGGTGGCGGAGGCTGCGCTGGCGCACAAGGTCCGCAACCAGATCGAGGCGGCCTACCGGAGGTCTGACCTGTTCGATCGCCGGCGTGGCCTGATGAACGACTGGGCGGCCTATCTGGCCCAAGGGGCGTCGTTGGATGGGGCACGCTCCCGGAGAAGCTAGCGGCCGAGGTCGATGCCCCGACCTCGCTCCCGACTCCGCTCCTCCCCCGCCCGGCGCATCACCTCCAGTGAGCGCGCAAGGTCACGGCGAGCTGCTTGTAGTCCCGGGCCAACAGCCGCACCTGCCTCGCGAGCTGCTCGACCTGCCGCCGCAAGTCCTCGACCCGCTCGGCCTGCTGCTTCTGTTCCCGCTCGTACTGCCCCGACAACTCTCGCAA
>JAPVWS010000465.1 GCA_027493295.1 Candidatus Versatilivorator vitaminiformans
GCACGACCAACAGGTCACTTCGCTCTTCAGGTCGCTTGGCTTTCGGTCCCCGGGCTGCCGGTATCGAGACCATCCGGAAGACTGAAGTGCACGTTCTCAACAATCCCGTCCATGGTTGAAACGTCAAGTGTTGCGTACTCCCGCAGCTTCCCGATGACCTCCCAGACCAACTCTTCCGGCGTGGACGCGCCGGCTGTAATGCACACGCTCTTCTTGCCCTCCAGCCAGGCCGGATCGAGCTTCGACGCGTCTTCGACCAGATAGCCGGGCACGCCGGCGTCCTCAGCCACCTCGCGCAGACGGTTCGAGTTCGAACTGTTGCGGGCGCCCACTACCAGGACCGCATCCACTACCGAGGCCGCCATGCGGACAGCCGCCTGGCGGTTTTGGGTCGCGTAACAGATATCCTTGACGTCCGGTCCTACGATCTTCGGAAACCGCTGCCGAAGTGCGGCGATTACCTCACGCGTATCGTCCACGGAAAGCGTCGTCTGGGTAATATACGCCACCTTCTCCGGATCGCGCACCTTCAAGGCTTCGACCCCCTCGACATCTCCGACCACGTTGACCCTGCCTGAAATCTGCCCGACCGTTCCTTCAACTTCCGGGTGGTTTTCGTGCCCGATCAGCACGATGTCGTAGCCGTCGCGGGCGTACCGCCGTCCTTCCGCGTGCACCTTGGACACAAGCGGGCAGGTGGCGTCAATCGCACGCAGGCTCCGCGCCTCGGCGTCCTGCTCGACCTGCGCCGCCACCCCGTGAGCGCTGAAAACGGCTACCATCCCCTGGGGAATCTGCTCGACCTGCTCCACGAAGCGCACGCCCTTGGCCTTCAGGTTCTCGACGACCCGCCGGTTGTGAACGATTTCATGCCGCACGTATACCGGTGGCCCGAACTTTCGCAGCGCTGCCTCCACGATATCTATCGCCCGCTCGACTCCCGCGCAAAAGCCTCGGGGCTGGGCCAAAACGACTTGCAGGCAACCCCCATCTCTTTGGTCAATCATCGGTCGTTTCTCCCGCTCCATTGCAAGTAGGAGTCCTCACAGGATCAGGGCATGCGCCCCGGGGGCCAGCATGATTGCCGTGGCGACCAATACCACACGGGTAACCTAAAATTACCACAGAAAGATCGAAACGGTGTCTGCCAATTGCACGCTTATGCTTACGAGCCTTTTGCAAAATTCTTGGTGCAGCGCTGGGGACGTTGTTGAATTACTGGAATAACTGCGATCAGCCCTTCCTGAATTGCTTTGATTCGATAACGTTTCCTACGTGGTCGCCGCCTATTATTCCAGTAATTCAACAACGTCCCCTATGCACGACGTCCCCTACCTGCGGAATTTTGCAAGAGGATCCTTACTTGCTCGATTTGTTTCAAATTGGAAACGGGGAATTCCGTGCAGGGGCATCTTTGCATCCAATTCGGAGCAGGGTATATTACATTCCCCGGTTCGGGAAGCCGGCGGTAGTCATTCCAACAGCGGGACTAAAGGCAACGAGGTAAGCGGTGTCAAATCGAGTCGAAAAACTTGTGATTGTGGGGTCGGGGCCGGCTGGGCATACGGCTGCCATCTATTCGGCGCGGGCCGATCTCTCCCCCCTGATGTTCGAGGGATTCATGGCAGGCGGCGTGGCGGCCGGAGGTCAGTTGACCACCACCAACGATGTCGAAAACTATCCGGGCTTCCCCGAGGGCGTTAACGGGCCGGAGATGATGGACCTGTTCCGCCAGCAGTCGCTGCGTTTCGGCACCCGTATTCTGACGGAGACGGTGGAGAGGGTGGATCTGAGCCGGCGCCCCTTCCGGGTAACGGCCTCCAGTGGGGAAACCTTGACCGAGACCTTGATCGTGGCCACCGGCGCTACGGCGCGGCGGCTGGGCATACCCGGAGAGGAGCTTTTCTGGCAGCAGGGCATTTCCGCCTGCGCCGTTTGTGACGGCGCCCTGCCCATATTCCGCAACAAGGTATTGATGGTCGTCGGCGGCGGCGATACCGCGGTAGAGGAGGCCACCCATCTGACCAAGTTCGGGACCGAAGTCATCGTGGTTCACCGCAGGGACACCCTGAGAGCCTCCAAGATCATGCAGCAGCGGCTCCTTTCCCACCCCAAGATACGGATGCGCTGGGATTCGGTGGCGGAGGAGGCCCTGGGTGACGACGCGCTCAAGAGCGTTCGCATCCGCAACGTCAAGTCGAATGAGACCAATGTGGTAGAGGTGGAGGGACTCTTTTATGCCATCGGCCACATTCCCAACACGGGCTTTCTGGACGGACAACTCGAGCTGGACGACGCCGGCTACATCGTGACTACCCCTGGGACCACCCGCACCTCTGTGGAGGGTGTTTTTGCTGCCGGCGACGTCCAGGACAAGGTGTGGCGTCAGGCCGTGACCGCCGCCGGAACAGGGTGCATGGCGGCGCTGGAGGTCGAGCGCTTCCTGACGGAAAAGTCCTGAAGCAGTTTCCCACTGCGCCGCACGCGCTCGCGTGAACCCCACACTGCGTCAGCCGCTACCGGATCCGGTGCGATCCAGGCTCGGTCAATGAATTCCCTTGGCGTGACCGCTTCCCTCAGACATCCCGCCCGCCCCTGCGCCATCCCAGGGAGCCGGATCGATTACTGCCGGAAGCGGTTCGCCTTCCCGCGGTAGCAATTCCACCGTCTTGGCGTACACCTGGTGGGTCGTCTCCCGATATTCTTCCCATGGTGTCAGGCTATCCTGACACTGTCAGGGAAAGCCTGCGTTTCATTCTGCCCGATTCCGCGAGTAAAATTCCTGTAAGTCATTGAATAAGAATGCAGATGTGAAGTCGGTGCGTCTTTGGCCACCGGCTTGCAGAAAGACACCGCTGTGAGGCGTTGCGGTCTGGCCTGCGACGACCCGGCTGTGGATTGCGATTTCGATAGGACACCGCGGAAAGCGGAAAGGAGGCCGAAGATGACGACGGAGAGGTCGATGCACCGGCGGGAACATGGGAGCCTGCTGGCCGCTGCGGAGAAACGAGCCCTGCTATGGATGGCCCGCCGCCTGCCCTACTGGGTAAATTCAGACCACTTGACCCTGCTGGGTCTGGTTTCGATGTTTGGAGCCGGCATGGCCTACTATGCGGCCGGCCGCTATCCAACGGCGCTGCTGTTTGTGGTTCTTGCCCTGGCCCTGAATTGGTTCGGGGACAGCCTGGACGGTACGCTGGCCAGAGTCCGCGACCGGCAGAGGCCGCGCTACGGGTATTACGTGGACCATGTGATCGATATGCTGGGCACCTGCTTCCTCTTGGGGGGAATGGCCCTGTCGGGTTACATGAGCCCCCTGATTGCGCTGGGACTGTTGGTGGCCTTCCTGATGGTGGCCGCGGAGGTGTTTCTCGCCACACACGTCCGGCAGGTATTTCGCCTCTCCTTTCTGCGGGTAGGACCAACCGAGCTCCGCATTCTGCTGGCCGTGGGTACCCTCTACCTGCTCCACAAGCCCTGGGTGCGGTTGGGGGACATGGGTCCCTTTCTGCTGCTGGACGTAGGAGGAATGGCCGGCATTGTGGGCTTGGCCGTGACGCTGATCGTTTCCGTTGTCCGCAATACTCGAGCGCTCTATCTGGCCGAGAAGCTGCCGTAATGAACGGAAAAAGTCCCGGGGAAATTTCGCAATCGGCCAGTTCCTGGCCGGCCTCCGGCGTTCTGAGGCGCTGGGTCCTCTTTTATGTCGTGGGGGCAATGGGCATGATCGTGCAGCTATCCGTCCTGGGAATCCTTGTCCGGGGATTGGGTGTGCACTACCTGGTTGGTACGGGGCTGGCGGTGTGGGTCGCCATCCTCCACAACTTCCTGTGGCACGAGAAATGGACCTGGGCCGAACGGACCTGTGCCGACCGTTCGCACCGTTGGCGGCGCTTGGCCCGCTTTCACGCGAGTAGCGGGATAGTGTCTCTGACCGGAAACCTGTTCCTGATGCAACTGTTTGTGGGCCTTTGCGAAATTGGGCATGTGCCTGCCTGCGTGCTCTCCATTGCGGGATGCTCCATCCTGAATTTCTACGCCAGCGACCGGCTGGTGTTTTCGGCCGCACCGGACCTGTCGAATGCCCTGGGTCTGTGCAGGCTGGGGTTGGTCGTATCGCCGGGAGAACGGACGATCCATGAAAGGACACCATCATGAAAAATTCAAGGTCTGGCGGGAACCGTCGGATGCTGCTCGGGCTGGCCGCAGCCGTCTGGATTCTGCAGGCTCAATCACTGACCGCCGTCACCCTGGAGAGTCGGACCCTCCGGGCCTGGAGTGCCTATGTTGAAGCCACCGAACGGCGAATCGCTCGAGAAATTGAATCGGGAAGCCGGTTCCTGGCGTTGGACTTCCAACCATTCTCCCTGGCCGACCGGGAGTTGCGAACCATTGCCTCCGGAGGCATTCCAGTGGCCCGGATGGCGACCTTCGACCCGCGGGGAAGGGAATTCACCGTCGACGGCGGCGCCATCCATCACTGGCGTGGATGCGTCCTGGTGCCGGGTGCAAACCTGGAGGAGGTGCTGTCGCGAATCGCCAATCCGGGTCCACCCGATGAACTCCAGGAGGATGTCCTGGACTCGGCGGTGCTGGGCCGGGGGCCCGATTGGCTCAAGATCTACCTCAAGCTGCAGCGCTCCAAGATCGTGACCGTCGTCTACAATACCGAGCATCTGGTCAGCTATCGCCGACACAAGGAGGGGAGGGCTTCCAGCCGGAGCGAAGCCCTCAAGATTGCCGAGTTGGAGTTCCCCAACTCCGCCAGGGAGAAGGAGAAGCCCCAGGGATCGGACCACGGTTTTTTGTGGCGTTTGAATTCCTATTGGCGCTACCAGCAGGTAGATGGCGGTGTCCTGGTCGAGTGCGAATCGCTTAGCCTGAGTCGTTCCGTTCCGGTCTTGCTGGAGTTCTTGATTCGGCCGATCATCAACCGAACGGCCCGCCAGTCCATGCAGAGGACGCTGGCCGAGTTGCGGGACCGTCTGATCCGATCCCGCCGGCAGAAAATTGCTGCTATCGGGCTGGGAGTGGCTTCCCGTTGAAGAATGCGGATTCAGGACGTCCTTTTTCCGATGCGGCTCAAGAGATGATGGCCGTGGCATTGATTTCGACCAGGTAGTCGGGGTGGACCAGGCCCGCCACCTGCACCAGGGTGCTGGCCGGATAGTCGCCACTCCAGAATTCGGCTCTCACCTCGTGAACGGCCTGGAGGTGTTCCATGTTCACCAGAAAGACATTGATACAGGCAATGTCCTCCAGGGCGCCGCCGACGTGTTCCAGGGCAGCCAGGATATTATGGAGCACCTGCCGGGTCTGCAGCCGAATGTCTCCCTCGCCAACCAGATTTCCCTTGGCATCGATGGCTACCTGGCCGGAGACAAAGCAGGTGCGGCCCTGGTCCGCCAGGGCAACGTTGGAAAAGATGCCGAAGGGGCGGCAGAGGGTCGGGGGATTGTAAACGGTCTTGCCCATGCTTGCTTCCTCCTGTGATAGAGATTAAAAGGGAATGCGGTCGCGGAAGTCGTGACGACACAGTCTAACCCAAACACGTCCCGAAACTCCGGCACGGGTTCGGTCCATTCCATCGGACGCCGTCAACTCCGCGAAGACGCAAACTCCCGATCGGTCAGCGACCATCCCTGAAGGGATCCTCATGTTCCCCTACTTCGAAGCTCCGGCCATCACACTGGGCCCCGTCACCCTGCACGCCTTCGGGATGCTGGTTGCAGCGGCGATTCTGTTGGGCCGCTGGATGCTGGTGCGGCGGGCAGAGAAGCGAGGTCTGGACGGAGAGACGGCCTCCCGGCTTGTTCTCTGGATGGTCGCCAGCGGTCTGGTAGGAGCGCACCTGGTCGCCGTGACTCTCACCGACCCGAGGGACGTGGTGCGGGACCCCCTGGTCCTGATTCGACTGTGGGAGGGGCTGTCGTCCGTAGGTGGAATTGTGGCGGGGATTCTGGCCGGACTCTGGTGGATGCGGCGTTTCGGCTTGAAGCCCTCCGAGGTTCGGGCCTATCTGGATCTGGTTGCCTTCGTCTTTCCCTTTGCCTGGATCCTGGGGCGGGCAGGCTGCGCCGTGGCCCATGACCATCCGGGAATTCCCACCCAGGGGTGGTGGGCCGTGCAATATCCGGATGTCCCGCGCTTCGACCTGGGACTCCTGGAATTCTTCTACGCCCTGTTTCTGGCGGGATTGTTCCAGTGGCTGGATCGACGTCCCAGGAGCGACGGCTTTTATTTGGGACTCTTTTTCCTGCTCTACGGGCCGGTTCGCTTCTTTCTGGATGAGCTTCGGATCGGTGACGCCCGATACCTGGGACTTACGCCGGCACAGTATGGGTGCGTGGTGGCTGTGGTTCTGGGGGGCGTGCTGCTATGGAATCTGGGAGGAGGCTCCAAGCGAAGAAACGCCCCCACTTCCATGCGGAAGAAGCCGGTTGGTTGACCGGCGGGAAAGGAACGCCCGGAGGATTCACGGGAAAGAGTGGCCTCACTCCACCCGGGATTCGTCCATCTCACGGAAATAATCCGGACGCTTCAGCACCTCTCGTGGCTTGCTGCCGTCGGGCGGACCCACGATGCCGTCGTCTTCCATGATGTCGAGCAGCCGGGCTGCCCGTCCGTAGCCGATGCGTAGACGGCGCTGCAGGGTGGAGGTGGAGGCTTTGCCCATTTCCACCACGATGCGGACTGCCTGGTCATAGAGCTCATCCGTCTCACGCTCCAGTTCTTCGGTGTCTGCTTTCTCGGAGCGTTCTTCCACGACACTTTGATCGTAGACCGGCTGCGACTGGGTCTTGAGGTGCTCCACCACGCGGTTGATCTCCTCGGTGGTTACCAGGGCGCCGTGGACCCGGGTCATCCTCGAGGTTCCGGGAGGAATAAAGAGCATGTCTCCCTTACCCAGGAGCTGTTGAGCTCCCATCTGGTCCAGAATGGTGCGCGAATCCACCTTTTGGGCGACACGAAAGGAAATGCGGGAGGGGAAATTGGCCTTGATGATTCCCGTGAGCACGTCCACCGAGGGGCGTTGGGTGGCCACGATCAGGTGGATGCCCACCGCCCGGGCCATCTGGGCCAGTCGCATGATGGAATCTTCGATGTCTTTTGAGGCCACCATCATCAGGTCGGCCAGTTCATCGATCACGATGACGATGTAGGGCAGGGGCGTGAGAGGAGCGTTCTGCTCCTCCGAGAACAGCTCCATATTGCGGGGCTTTCGCGCAAAGGTATTGAACTGGTCGATGCTGCGAACGCCCACCGAGGCCAGCAGCTTGTACCGGTTCTCCATTTCCTTGGTCGCCCACTTCAAGGCATTGGAAGCCCGCTTGGGCTCCACCACCACCGGAGTCAGCAGATTGGGAATATCCTCGTAGACACCCAGCTCCAGGCGCTTGGGATCCACCATGATGAACTTCACTTCTTCGGGCGCGGACTTGTAGAGGATGGAAAGGATCATGGCATTGATCCCCACGCTCTTGCCGGCGCCGGTCTGACCGGCAATGAGCAGGTGAGGCATCTTGGCCAGATCGGCGACCACGATTTTTCCGACAATGTCCTTGCCCAGGGCAATGGTCAGCCGGGAGGCGGACTTCTGGAATTCATTGGACCGGATCACCTCGCTCAGCAGAATCTGCTCCCGATCGGCGTTGGGGACTTCGACTCCGACCGTTGATTTTCCCGGCAATCGATTGATGCGCACCGACTCCGCCTTGAGGGCCAGGCACAGATCGTCAACCAGGTTGGTGATACGGCTGTACTTGACTCCGGCTTCCGGCTTGAATTCATAGGTGGTGACGACCGGGCCGGGATGAATATGCAGGACCTTACCGTGGACGCCGAACTCCTTGCACTTCTCCGTCAATTGGCCGGCACGCTCCAGCAGTTCCTCCTCTCCGACGTCAGCCCTTCTGCCAGGGGCCTGGAGCAGGTCGATGGAGGGCATCGGGAAGTCGGTCTGTGATCTCCGTGCCGCCGGCCCGGCTTTGGTCTTGCTCGTGACGGCCTCGGGAGCAGCCTCGGCGGAGTCCTCTTGGCCGGCGAATAACGTTGGTGGGGAAGGCTCTTCCTCCGCGGATTCCCACTGCTTGATCTCGGAAACCTTTTGCGTGGTGACGGCTTTCCTCTCCTCGCCCCGCTTCAGTCTGGCCTCCAACCTCTTTTTCTGTCTCTTCTTTTCCGATGCCTTGCGCCAATTCCGCCATTGAGCCTGCCATACACTCAGGAATCGCAGCCGTCTTCCCATCCAGTCCAGACAAACCCTGAAGGAGAAGCGGGTGGCGACGAAGAGAGAGGCCATGAAGATCATGAAGCCCAGGATGCAGGCGCCGGCCCAATTGAAACGGCCCTGAAACCATTCCGCCAGCAGGTCTCCGACCACCCCTCCGGCTTTGGTGGTGCCGCCGGTGTTGACAATGTCGCCGGCCTGTATCGACCACCCCACCGTCACGGGCTGAGGAAACAGCAATGCCAGAAGAAGACACCCCGAGCAGGCCAGGCAAAGCACACCGACGACTTTGGTGACCGGTGTGCTGATGTCGCGAGAGCGCAGCCATTTCCAACCGAAAATCGCGAAGATCACCGGGAAAAGGAAGGCGGCGTATCCGAAGTACATCAACAACAGATCGGCCAGGATGGATCCATACTTGCCGATGAAGTTGTGCACGGAATCCTGGCCCAGCAGGTCGCGCGACACGTTGAGGGAAGGATCCATCGGATGGTAGGAGACCAGGCTTAATGTCAGCAGAAGGGCCAGACTGAGCAGCATCAGCCCTACGGCCTCGTTGAAACGAGAATGCGCGGTGGGTGCCAGAAAGCCCATGCCTACAGTCCACCCCGTTGGAGGATGATGAGAATCACGATACCCAAAAGGATACGGTACTGCACAAAAACATAAAGCGTTTTTTTCCGGAGGAAACGGATGAATACCTTGATGGTGAGGTGACCAACGATCAGGGCCGTGAGAAACCCGGCCGCCAGACTCATGGCCTCGCCCTCAGGAATTCCTAACTGATTGATTTCGAGGAGCTTTTTGAGGCTGGCTGCCGCAAGGATGGGAACCGCAAGCAGGAAGGAGAAGCGGGCGGCTGCCTCCCTCGTCATCCCCCGAAACAGTCCGGCAGTTATGGTGATGCCGGAGCGTGAGGTCCCTGGAATCAGGGCTGCCGCTTGAGCCATCCCCACCCACAGCGCATCCGTCAGCGAAATCCCTTCCAGCCCCTTGGTCAATGCCGCTCGGCGTTCCGAGAGCCAGAGAAGCAGGGCGAAGAAGATCAGTGTTACCGGAATGATTTCGGTAGTCCGAAGCTTGGTAGCGACCCAATCCTCCGCCAACATTCCGGCAATGGCGGCGGGAAGAGTTCCCAGGACCAGAAACAGGAGCATGTGGCGCCCGTCGGACCGCTCCTGGGAGCGGGCTCGGGAGGGCCAAATGCTCTCCCGGAGGATTTTGGCGCAGTCTCGCCAAAAGCAGGTGAGAATAGCCAGCAGGGTGGCGGCGTGCAGAACCACGTCAAAGGTGAGACCCTGATCCGGCCAATCCGTTATCCAGGGAACCAGAATCAAATGGGCGGAGCTGCTGATGGGCAGGAACTCCGTCAGGCCCTGCACGGCACCCAGGACAATCGCCTGCTTCAAGGTCATGGAGTTACCTGGGGGCGCCCTCAAACAGGGCTGCCGGGCGCCCTGTCAAATCTCCAGGATAACCGGCAGCACCAGCGGCCGCTTGGACGTCTGCTTGAACAGGAAGCGGCGCAAGTCGGTACGGATCTTCTCCTTGATGAGGGACCAGTCGGTCCTCTCTTCAACGCTGGAGTCCTCCAGGGTTTCCAGAACGCGGTCGCGGGCCTCCTCCAGGAGCGTGTCGTCCTCGTCCACGAAGACGAATCCCCGAGTGATGATCTCGGGCTGTGTCTCCATCTGCCCGCTGGCTTTATTGATAGCCAGAATGGGAAGCACAATGCCGTCTTCGGAAAGATGGCGGCGGTCCCTCACCACCACTTCCTCCAGCTCGTCCAGGCTGCCCTCATCGATAAAGATGCGGCCAACCGGAGCCTTGCCGTTGACCTCGGCCCCCTGCCGGCTCAGTTGAATGCGATCGCCCGTCTCCGCCACCAGCACCGTGCCTCCCACCGCGTGCAGGTTTCTGGCCAACTCCGCGTGGCGATAGAGTTGGCGGTATTCTCCGTGGATGGGCACGAAATGCCGGGGGCGTACCAGGTTCAGCAGGAGCTTGAGCTCCTCGGAGCTGGCGTGGCCGGAAACATGAATGGGAGGTTGGGATCCGTCGTCGTAATGGACAGCCGCACCTCTCTTGTAGAGATGGTTGACCATGCGGGAAATGGTCTTTTCGTTTCCGGGAATGATGCGTGCCGAAATCACTACGGTGTCATCCGACCCGATCCTGATGTTCTTGAAGTTGTCCACGGCCATCTGGGGCAAGGCGGCCAACGGTTGCCCTTGACAGCCCGTCAGAATCAGGACTACGTGTTCCGGCAGCATCCTCCTGACGTCCTGTATCTTGACCAGCAGTCCGTCCGGAATGTTGAGGTAGCCCAGTTGGTGGGCGATCTTGGTCGTCGACAGCATGCTCCGCCCGGCGATGGCCACCTTGCGCCCGTAGCGCTGGGCCAGGTTGAACACGGTCTGAATGCGGTGGATGGAGGAAGTGAAACAGGAGACGATCACCTTGCCTGGAGCGTGGTGAAAGATCTCGTCCAGCTTCTCGATCACGGCGGTTTCCGAGGGAGTGATGCCGGGACGGTCCACGTTGGTGCTGTCGGAGAACAGGGCCAGCACGCCCCGGCGTCCGTACTCGGCAATTCGGGGGAGATCGGTGACCCGGCCATCCAGTGGCGAGGAGTCGATCTTGAAATCCCCCGTGTGGAGGATCACTCCCGCCGGAGTGGCAATCGCCAGCATGACGGCATCCACCACGCTGTGGGTGACATGGATGAACTCTACCTGGAACTCGCCCATTTGCCGGGTTTGCCCGGCCTCGACGGTGACAAGCTCGGCCTGGTCCAGCAACTGGTGTTCGGCCAGCTTGGCCGAGGCCAGACCCAGGGTGTAGCGGGTGCCGTAAATGGGAACGTGGCTCAGGGCGGGGAACACGAAAGGCAGCGCTCCGATGTGATCCTCGTGGCCGTGGGTCAGCACGATGGCCTGAACCTGGGAGGCGTTGTCGATCAGAAAGGAGATGTCGGGGACGATGACGTCGATTCCCAGGAGCTCTTCATCGGGAAACATCAAGCCGGAATCCACCACGATCATCTGGGATCCGTAGCGGAACACCATCATGTTCATCCCGAACTCCCCCAGGCCGCCGAGCGGGATGGCTTCAATAGACTCCTGAGAATTCAAGCATTGACCTCCTGTTTGGGTGCCAGGCCCATCTGCCGGGATTTCATCCTGACCTGGATGTGGGCTAGGGGAAGACCGACATGTCCGTTTCCTGGGTGGTCATGAACTCCAGCAACACCGGCACGCCTTCCCGGGTTTGGCGGATTCCTCGCTGGAGGGCCGGCACAATGGCCTCGGCCTTTTCCACCCGCTCGGAGTAGCAACCCAGGGATCGGGCCATCTCGGCGTAGTTTCCTGAAATATCGGTGATCCGGTGCCTCACGCTGGCCGTGGGATAGAACTGCAACTCGGCAGCCATGCAGTAATTGTTGAGCAGGATGGAGAGGATGGGGATCTCTTCTCGAACCGCCGTCTCCAGGTCGGTTCCGGTAAACCCGATGGCGGCGTCTCCCCACAGGTTGATGCACAGTTTGTCCGGCCGGGCCAGCTTGGCTCCCATGGCCAGGCCCAACCCGTAGCCCAGTTGGGTCGACTTGCCCCAGCCGATGTAGGACAGTGGGCTGACGCATTCCCAGAAAGGAGAGAGCTGGTCCCTGGGACTGCCGGAGTCGTGGGTGATGATGGTGTTGGCAACGTCCACCGTGCGCATCAGGTCCCGGATCACCCGATAGGGGGAGAGGGGCTGATGGGAGGCGGTCAATTTCGGCATCCAGGCAGCCATCCACTCCTTCCTGATGGCTTGAATCCGTTGGGCGATTCCCTCGGCCCGCCCTCGGCCCTCCGGATTCAGTCGGGGCCTGATTTCATCGATCAGGGCTTCCAGCGCCAGGCGGGCGTCGCCGACCAACCCGTGCTCCACGGCAACGTCCTTGTTGATATCGGCGGAGTCGAGCGTGGCGTGCAGGATCCTGGCGCCGCCCGGCATCGACAACCCGAAGGGAGTGGTGGTAAAGCTGCATCCTATCCCGAAAATGAGATCGGCCCGGTTGAGGAACTCATGCACCATCCGGGTGGTGGAACGTCCGCCCGAACCCAGGGAAAGCGGGTGGTTTTCCGGAAAGGCGCTCTTGCCGCCCAGGCTGGTCGTCACCGGCGCTTCCAGCAACTCCGCAAATTCCCGCAGGGCCTCCCAGGCCTTGGCGTAGTGGATCCCCTGGCCGGCGTAGATGACCGGTCGTTCGGCCTGGAGCAGCATCTCGGCCGCCCGCGTCACCGATGGTCCGTCGGGACCGTAGCGGATTCTTGGCGCCGGCTGGTAGGAGAAAGACTCGGGGACTTCCTCCGACAGCAGGTCGGAGGGAAACTCCACCAGGACCGGACGAGGGCGTCCGTTCCTGACCTGGGTAAAGGCGCGGCGGAGTGTTGCCGACAGGTGAGCCGGAAGCGTGACCTGCTCGCAGGACTTGGTCACCTGGCGGTAGTTGAGAGAGGAATTGAAGTTGGGCTGTACCTGGGCCCATTCCCGGGGATGGCCCATGGGCAGGACCATGATGGGGGCCGATTCGGAGTAGGCCTGGGCCACGCCGCCAAAGGCGTTTTCGGCGCCGGGCCCGTTCTGCATGCAGAAGACGCCGATCCGTTCCCCGCTGTGCATCCGGCTGAAGGCGTCGGCCATGTGCAGGCCGGTTCGTTCCTGACGCACGATGACAGGCCGGATGCCCGCCTTGGACGCCGATTCGATAAGGAAGTTCAGAGGGTAAGCGAAAAGGACATCCACGCCCTCGGAAATCAGAATGCGGGCAACAGCATCGCCAACGGTCATGGAAACACAGTCTAGCACAGGTTAGAATGGGAGACGGGAGCACGGCGGCAATCGCACGGGTCCCCTGCCTGATAGAACGCGCGGGCAGCCCTCCCAAAGCGTCCTTGTGCGAATAGCTCCCTCAGTGACATCTTGAACAAGACCCCCGATCAAAAAGTCGCCCTGGTCATCGCCACCCTGGCCGCCTTCTTTATCCCCTTCATGGGCTCGTCGGTGAATATCGCCATACCTACCATCGGCGAGCATTTCGGCATGGACGCGGTATCGCTGAGCTGGGTGGCCACCTCGTTTCTGCTGGCGGCCGCCATGTTTCTTCTGCCCTTCGGGAGGCTGGCGGACATCCATGGCCGCAAACGAATCTTTGCCTGGGGTATCGGCATCTACACCCTGGCTTCCTTCCTTTCGGCCGTTGCACCCTCGGGATTGACGCTGATCCTGTTTCGGGGGCTCCAGGGGCTGGGGGGCGCCATGATCTTCAGCACCGGGATCGCCATCCTGACTTCGGTCTATCCGCAGGAAGAGCGGGGCAAGGTGCTGGGGTTCAGTGTGGGGGCGGTGTACCTGGGATTGAGCTTCGGCCCCTCCATCGGCGGGTTTCTGACAGAGCAGTTCGGCTGGCGGTCGGTCTTCCTGGTGCACGTCCCCATCGGACTGCTGATCGTTTCCCTGATCGCGGCCAAGCTCAAGGGGGAGTGGGCCGACGCCCGAGGGGAGAGCTTCGACTGGGTGGGTTCTCTGATCTACACCATTTCACTGATGGGGGTGGTCTACGGGCTCTCCCTGCTGCCGCAAGCGCTGGGAGGCTGGCTGGCCCTCGCCGGAGGCGCCGGGCTGATCCTGTTTGTGGGATGGGAACTGAAGGTCGACAGTCCGCTGATGAATATCGAGCTGTTCCGGACCAGCACCGTATTTGCCTACTCCAATCTGGCCGCCCTGATTCACTACAGCGCCACCTTTTCGGTGGGATTCCTGCTGAGCCTCTACCTGCAGTACATACCGGGCTACGGGGCCCAGAACGCCGGCATCATCCTGATCGCCCAACCGATCGTGATGGCTGTCTTTTCTCCCTATGCGGGAAGGCTCTCGGACCGCATCGAGCCCAGGATGGTGGCCTCCATCGGAATGGCCTTGACCGCACTGGGACTGTTTCTGCTGGTCCTGCTCGACGATCGGACCGGTGTGGGGATGGTCATTGCCAATCTGATCCTTCTTGGAATCGGATTCGCGCTGTTTTCCTCTCCCAACACCAATGCCGTCATGAGCTCGGTGGACAAGAAGTATTTCGGAGTGGCCTCCGGCACCCTGGGGACCATGCGATTGACCGGG
>JAPVWS010000466.1 GCA_027493295.1 Candidatus Versatilivorator vitaminiformans
AGAGTCTCGACCCGAAGCTTCATCCGGTACCACACGTCCGGGTCGACCCGGTAGTCGATGGTCTTGGAGAAGTGTCCCAGTTCCGACAGCCAGCTGCGGACCTGCAGCTTCTGGCGATTGCCCATCAGGGCCAGGATATAGCGCTGGGCGATCAGACCCATGTCCGGAAGACGCCGGCGTTGTTCCGTGCCCATCATCTCTGCCTGAATCTCGTAGCCGGATGTCTTCCAGTCTCCCAGATATACCATGGTCCGCCAGGATCGAGGGTTGGCGGACAACTTCTTCAGAACCTTGTTGCCTTCCAGGGAGGTCACCACAAATCGGCCCCGGGCGGAATTCCAGCCGTTAGCGACCGTTCCCTCGTCCAGCCGTTCAAAGTCCTCCTGGAAGGGAATGGCGGGACGGGAGCTGATGCGAGCCGTTCCCTTCAGGCCGCCGACCTGGGCAATGAGCAGGCCTCCCTGAGGGATATTGCCGTCACTGAGGGTGAGCCGCCCGTCGGCGGAAACCTTCCCCTGGATGCCCTTCAGGGACCACGTTGCCTGAGCTGTTTTCTTTCGCCCCAGGGCATCCACGACCAGCGCCGCAAAGGTCTTGGAGACTCCAGGAGAGAGGACCACCTCCCCGGGCTCCACCAACACACTGCGGGGCGGTCCCTGGAAGGAATCGGAAGCGTCCGGTTGCGGTTCCCGCCCAGCGGCAGCCGGCGAGCTACGGTCCTCGAGTCCGATGCAATAGAGCATGTTGCGAGTCAACAGGTAAATGCGGCCATTGGCCACGGCAGGCGAACCGTTGATGGACACGGCTGAGCCGTCGGCATTGGCGAATCGTTCCAGGTCCAGCTCTTGGGGAGGCTGGTGGCCTCGCAGTCCCAAAACGTGAAACTGACCGTCAACGTCGGAGACAAAAATCTTGCCGTCGGCGACAACCGGGGAGGCTCGCTGCATGACACCCAGGTTGTGCTTCCAGAGCTGTTTCCCGGTATCGGCCTGGAAAGCGACCAGGTTGGCGGAATTGTCCACGTGATAGAGAATGTCGTCCGCCAGGGCGGGCGAGGCATAGCCGGCCGTAAACCCGTCCACCTGCCAGACCACCTTGGGCTTGCCGTCGACGATGTGAGCGGCGTCCAGGCACACCAGCCGGCCCATGGCCGTGCTGGCATCGACATTCTCTTCGCCGTGGGAGGCGAAGACCCGACTGCCCTGAACCACGACCGAGGAGTTGATGCCTCTCTTGCTGAAGGGGAAGCCCCAGACCCGTTCGCCCGTTGCCAGGCTCAGCCCGTAGATCGAGCCGTCGGCGTTGCCGCCGATCAGCAGGTCCTGACCATTGATCCGGCGCACCACCGGGACCGTGTAAGTCGTGTCCTTGGGTGCTTTGCCGGGAGTGGTCAGCCAGACGGTTTCACCGCTGCGTTTATCCAGCGCATAGAAACGGTCTCGGGGAATTGCGGTGGAGCCCCATCCGGCATTCAGGAAATTGATGAACAGAAGGTTGTCGTGCAGGGTTGGAGTCACTGTCCGGCCCCCATAGCCGGATATTCTCCCGACCTCCTCCTTGAACGACCTGGACCAGACCACCTTGCCGTTGCGGTCGAGGCAGTGCACCATCCCTTCGATTCCGTTGGCGTAGATGTGACCGGTGGCAGGGTCGGCCGCCAGGCTGGCCCAACCGACCCGGTGGTGGGGAATATCGGTCAGGAACACCTTGTAGCGAAACTCCCAGCGCAGATCCCCGGTCTCGGCGTCGAAGCAGGAAATCTGCTCCTGCCAGCGGGACGGCGTTTCCGGTTCGGCCAGGGTGATGACACAGACCCTGCCGTCCACCACAATCGGCGTCGAGCGACCACCGATGGGCCGCTTCCATCTCAGGTTTTCGCCGTCCGGAGACCAGGTCGAGGGAAGCCCGGTTTCCACCGAAACGCCGTCGGCGTTGGGGCCCCGCCACATGGGCCAGTCGGTTGCTCCGGCAGGAATCGGCAGACACACCGTTCCGCCAACGAAAAAAGCAAGCCACGCCTTCAATAACTGTTTTGCCATCCGCATCAAATAGAATCCCCCTTCCATTCATTATCAGTTTGAAGGACAAAAAACAACCAGCGCCCCTTCACGGGTTGGGCTTCCCCGGTCCGTGCAGGATCTTTCCCGGCCTGGCGTCAAGAGGACGTCCGGCTTCGATGACCAGCGTTCCGTTGACGATGACGTACTCGATGCCTTCCGCAAGCCGATGAGGTTCCAGGAAGGTGGCGGGGCCGGCGACCCGCTCCGCATCGAAAATAGTGATATCGGCATTCATGCCTACTTGGAGCAGGCCTCGGTTCCGGAGCCCCAACTTGGCTGCATTCATTCCCGTCATCTTGTGAATGGCTTCTTCCAGGTCCAGCACCCCTTCCTCCCTCACATACTTCCCCAGGATGCGGGCAAAGGCGCCATATCCATGAGGTTCGGGCACTTCCCCACCCGACGGATCGCCGCCGGCGGCACTGCCGCCGGAACCCACGGAGATCCAAGGAGCCTGCAGGGCGTAACGCAGGTCCTCCTCGCTCATGAGAGAGTGAAGAACTGCAACCGGACCTTCGGTTCCCCGCAAGATATCTACGAGCGTGTCTCCGGGTTCTTGACCCAGTTCGGTCGCGATTGCCTGAATGCTCTTCCCGGCTTGGTCCTCGAATTTCCGGGAGCTCGCCTTCAGCAGCACCACTCCCTCCCAGCCCCCCGCCGCCAGGAAAGCATTGAACTGCCCGCGCCGCTTGCGACGGAGCTCTCTCAGGATACGAGCGCGAAGGTCGCTTCGGGTGAGCCGTTCCAGCAGTTTTTCCCGACCGCCCTCGGTCGCCCAGGAGGGCAAAAAGTCCTCTAGATTTGCCCGGGCTCTTCGATAGGGAGAGATGCTGGCGGTCAGGGCCAGTTCCGAATCCCTGCCCTCTTCGATGGAATCGAACACCTCTTGCAAGTGCCGTCGGCCACGGTAACCGGTAAACCGCAATCCCAGCAGGTCCATGGGAATTTGAGCTTTCTCCGCAAACTCCATGGCCCCCTTTACGAAGTTGCCGGTGCCGGCGCGGGAATCGATCGCGACGGAGTAGGCCCCGCCGTGAGGCGTCACCTCCCGTCCCAGCTCGGCGAGTTGCTCTACACTCAGAAGGCCGTCCGGAGACAGCCGCGGCGAGTTGGCAAGCCCCAGCGCACCCTCCAGCATGGCCTGTCCGACCCGCTGCTTCATCGCTGCAAACTCCGGCTGAGTGGGTTCCCGACTGTCTTCGCCCAGGACCGAGCGCACCACATCTCCAACCTGGACGTATGCAGCCACGTTGACGGTGATTTCCCCTTGGCGCATTTGACGGAAGACTTGTCCCAACGGGGGGACATCGCCTGAGCGTTCCCGGGGCCCGGGTTCAGGTCCGGCACCTGCCGCGAAGAACCGGCTTGGATGTCCGCGTCCCAGGACTTCGGTGGTCACTCCCTGACCCACCTTGCCGAGGGAATCGGGGTGCAAGAGGCTGTCGGGCTTGGAACCACTGTGGCTATCGATAAAACCGGGAGCTACCCACAGTCCTCGTGCGTCGATCACTCGACGGGCCTTCTTCTCCCGGTCCTCCAACTCTCCCACGTACAGGATTTCTTCACCGCGAATGGCCAGGTCCCCAGGAAACCACAAGGAGCCGGAGCCGTCGACGATCTTTCCACCGGCGATGACCAGGTCGAACTCGTATTGGGGAGATTGTCGGCAGGCAAGCAGGGTGGAGCAGAGAGCCAGCGCCAGCGAGGCCCGCTTCAGCCAAGGCTGCGGCATTTTGACAATCATGTTCCCTGGGGGGGTTGAGTAGGGACAGGTCAAGACTGAAGGAAGCGGCCCGCCACCTCGTTCATCTTGTCCAGCGTCAATCTCCAATGGGAGTCGTGCCAGAGGACCTTGGAACCGGAAATGAGCAATAGTTGCGGGGATTCATGCTCCACTCCCAGTTTCTCTGCGATCTGATTGGAGAGCGGGCGCTCCTCGATCACGCGAACCAGGGCGCAGGTCCAGGGTCGGTTGGGTCCGCCCTTCCGTTCGAATTCAGAGAAGGCAGAGTAGACCTCGGCGCTGATGGGACACTGGCTGCTGTGTTTCAGCAGAAAGACCGGTTCCCGAACGGAACCTGCCAGCAGTTCCTGCACATCTTCCGGAGTCTTGAGCTGAGTAAAGGACATGGACGCGAACACTCCCTTCAGAGGAACTCAATGGCAATTACTCCGAGCCGGGTTCGGCGGAGCCCTCGGTTACCGGCGCAGGCTTTCCGTTGCCGCCCGCCAGATCCGCCCGGGCCTGAGCCAACAGGTCTTGCAGGCCATCCAGAGAGTTCTGGTGGGTTGTTCGGTAAAGAGACTCCAGGTTACGGCGGGAAATATCCCGATAGCCGCCTTCCAGAAGAGAAGCTCGGGCAAAGGCGTTCATGGCCTGCGGGAATCGCCTCAACCGGGTGGATACCACCCCCAGCTGGAATTGCACGAATTGGGACCGAGGTTCCGCATTCAACGACTTGGTGAGATATCCGTATGCCCGGGCAAGATTGAGTGTGGCCAGCCTTGAGCTACCGGTACTGGCGGCACTCGGACTCTTGCTCCGGGCCGGATCCGCTTCGGGGCCGGTCGGGTTCGAAGAGCCTTTCTCCGGCGCAGAAACCTTCTTCGAAGCCTCCCGTTCCAACTCATACTTGACGAGGTAGGCGTGCCCCAACCCGGCCAGGCTCTGAGCCATGTATTGGCGGAATTCGGCCTCCCACTGCTGCTGGTCGGTATTGGCAGGTCGGACGATCTTCTGCAGCAGTCCCAGGGCTCTGGTAGCCAACTGAACCGAGCGGTCAGGATCTCCCCTGTCGGAATGAGCCAGGGCCATCAGCGCCAGAATCGGAATGTTGTCGGGCGAATGTCGCAGCGTCTTCTGTCCATGGTCAAACATTTTCTCCGGTTGATCCAGGCTCCGGTAGTCCATGGTGGCCATGTGGTGCACCCGGCCCAGGTACTTGGATTCGGGGTACTTCTGCACGAAGGTCTCGATCAGGGGGGTGCGTTGGGCAGGCTCGCCGATCTGCTGTAACCGGAGAAATTCCTCCCGTTCAGCCGGGTCTTGCGCCAGCTCTTCAACGGGTTCCGGAACATCGTAGATCCTGAGTTTTCCGGATCCGGAGGACTGTGGAGCCCGAGCCGAAGGAGGGGCGGCCCCCAGACCGTGACACTCGGGGGCTAGTGCCGTAAGACCTGGTCCAACAAGCAGGAGACCGATAAGAAGAGTTCTAAGGTTCATGGCTGTCCCGAAACCAATCGCACTTCCACTACTCCTGCCAGAATAGCAAAAATGAAAATGGCAGGGCACCCTTTTCTGGTGAGGGGAAAACAGGGGTTGTTGCAGCCAAGGATTCAGGACACGATTCGGGCTTCGTTCGAGAGCGTGCCGATTTCCGGAATAGTGATTTCGACGGTGTCTCCTTCTTGCAGCGCGGCCGCTTCAGTCTGAATGATTCCCGTACCGGTCAGCAACACGGTGCCGTCGGGAATCGGATTGGCGTAAAAGAGCCAGTCGATCAATTCCTGGATGGTTCGCTTCATCATGCTCAGCCGGGTGTCGCCGGAAAATATGACCTGGCTGCCTCTCCTGATCTCACAACGGATCGACAGGGCGTAGGGATCGGGAACCTCGTCGGCGGTCAGCAGGACCGGTCCCAGGGAGCAGCAACCGGTGTAGATCTTGGACTGGGGAAGGTAAAGGGGGTTTTCCCGTTCGATGTCCCATGCCGAAACGTCATTGGAGACCATGAACCCGAGAATCTTGCGTTGGGATGAAAGCAGGACGCCCAACTCCGGCTCCACGGCCGTAAACCTGGAGTCTTTCCGAATGCCGATAAAGTCGTTGGGGCCGGTGCATCGGGATTCGGTGCCCTTGAAGAACAGTTCCGGCCGATCGGAAAAATAGACATGGTCGTAGATCCCCGCGGGCGCCTGGGTGTCTCCGTCCCGGAATTCGGCGCTTTTCTTGTAGGTCACCCCGCAGGCCCAGACCTCCGGCGCGTGAACGGGAATGGCCGCATGGGGCGTTGTCGGGCTTGGCGAGACATTCAGTTCGGACCAGGTCAGGGAGAGTGCCTGGGAAGAACAGTGTCTTTCCACCAGATCCGCAAGAGACATTCCCTCCCGCTCGGCCTGGCGGGCGAAGTCCAGCAGCGTGCGCAGTCCGTTGCCCTCCGCCAGGGCCGGGTAGACACTTTCATTTTCGACTTTTGCCAGATGAAGCCCGATTTCGGGGTCATGGATTTGAGCCAGTTTCATGAGGGTCTCCTTCCCGGGACGCTGCTTGGTGCCCCGGTGAGATATGCCGAATGGGTCAGTAACGCCTGGATCGCTGCAGGGTGATGTCGAACTTGGCCGTATCGGCGGCTGCCATGACCGCCATGACACCGGCTTGAACGGGATCGCTCACGATCAGGTCGGCAGCCTCGGGCACGGTGCCGGCCATGTTGAGGGACAGCACGGTAATTCCCTGCCCCTTGATTTCCTCTACGGCCTGCGCGATGTCTCCGCCCATGATGGCTCCCGCCATGACCAGAACCTTTGCCCGTGGCAGCAGGGCCACCGAGCGCACGGCAGCCGCGATGTGGTCTTCCCCCACCAGCGGGATGGTGTCCACCGAAATTCTCTCGCCACGCAGGTTGTGCCTGTCAGCTTCGCTGATGGCGCCCAGAGCCACCTGGCCCACTTGGGCGCCGCCGCCAATGATGATGATCCGCTTGCCATAGACCTTGAGCAACGGATCCAGAGAGTTTACCGCGGTGACCACCTCCAGCGCTCGCAGGTCCCCGAGGAGCGCTTCCACCTTCTCGACATCGCGCAGCTCCAGGTAGAGGCTGGCCGCATGGGTCCCCCGCTTCACAATGTCCACGGAGCTGATGTTGGCACCGTGTTCGGCGATGGTCCGGGTGAGCTGAAAAAGCACGCCGGTACGATCCAGCGCCTGGATGAGGAGGGCAATGGATTCTGATTTCATTCGGATGACACCACGGCAGTATCGAATGCGCGAAGGCCCACGTTGCCGAAATCTAAATCAAGGCTGGTGTCAAGTCAACCGGACCGGGCCGGTGGGCTGCAATTGCAACGTGCCTGTTTCGCATTTTAGGGGAGCGAAACCATGCCGACGGCAACAACGCGTCGTTCCTCCTGCTATTGGAAGTCGCTCACAGGCGCTGCGTCTGCCCCCTCCGCTCGACTGCGGGCGGAATCTCCTAAGTGGCGATTTCGCCGATTCCGTCCCCCCCACCGGTTCGACTGCGGGCGGAGCCCTTGTCTCACCGACTCCCCCTCCAGGGGGGAGTGATTGAGGCCAGCACAAGGCTTCC
>JAPVWS010000467.1 GCA_027493295.1 Candidatus Versatilivorator vitaminiformans
TCGGCGAGGCAAACGCGGCGTCCCTTCGACCAGGCCGCAGCATGCAGCCGAGCCGGAGGGGGGCCAACGCGGCGCCCCGAAAGCGAAGCCCGCAGTCGAGCCGGAGGGGGGCTCACGCTGCGTCTCGTAGGTGACTGCCAGGGGCTCGATGGCTACGCAGCTCACCCCTGAACCACATCACTGCCGGGAGACAGGATTTTCTTTAATCAATTCCTGTGCCGGCTACGGCGATTTTCCCGGTTTTTCTTGGCGGATGCGCTCCGCCAGCATCCTGGCTCGTTCCGGGTCCAATTCCTTGAGGATTTCAACCTGTGCCTCCGCTGAGGCCTTGTCCCCCGAACTCAGGTAAACCAGGCCCAGGTTGAGCCGGACTTCGGCATTGCGGGGGGAGAGGCTCGCGCTTCTGGACAGGGCCTCGATGGCCTCCCCGGTGCGGCCCAGGCGGGCCTCGGTCAGGCCCAGGTTGACGTAGGCCCTGGCGGAATCGGGCCGCAGGCGCACGGCCTGGCGGAAGGCCGCAACGGCATCCTGCAGCCGCCCCAACTGGCTGTAGGCCATTCCCAGGTTGGATTGGGCTTCTGCGTCCTGCGGCTTCAGGCGGACCGCCTGCCGGAAGAACGGCAAGGCCTCCCGGATGCGGCCCTTCCGGGCCAGAGCCACCCCCAGGTTGTAGTGGGCTTCGGGGGAAGCGGGATCCAGCGCGGCAGCCTGCCGAAAGGCCGCCAGGGCTTCTTCCTGAAGGCCCTGCCGCGCCTGGGCCAACCCCAGGTTCAGGTGAGCCTCGGCACTGTCCGGGTCGACCTGGAGGGCACGCAGAAAATGGCCGGCGGCTTCGGCTGCCCGTCGCCGCTCCAGGGACTCCCGCCCCAGACCAAGGTGGGCTTCCGCCAGCAGCGAATCGGACCGCAAGGCCTGCCGGAAGGACTCCACGGCCGGGCGGCCCTGCTGCTGGTTGACCAGCCCCAGCCCCAAGTAGGCCTTGGCATAGTTTGGGTCAACCGCCAGAGTTCTCCGATATTGCTCGAGCGCGGCCTCGTATTGCCCCTGTCGCCGCATCACCTCGCCCAGGTTGAAACGGGCGATGGAGCTGCCGGGATCGATGCCCAGCGCTCGTTTCAGGCTGGCCCGAGCCGCATCGTAGGCACCGGTCTCGGCCTGAGCCATGGCCAACTTGACGTAGGGCTCGGCGAAGGCAGCGCTCTTCCGCTCCAGGGTTGCCGTCAGCCGGTCGAGGCCTTGCCTCAGATTTCCCGGAGTCTGCACCTCGGCCATCCCCAGATAGAGATTTCGTTCCCAGGCGGACAGCGACTGGGGAAAGTACAAGAGCGGCCGCTCCTTTTTGGGAGAATGGTCCTCCTTGAGTGGAGCCAGCAAATCCCGGTTCGGAGGTCCCCTCTGAATCAAGTGATCGGTCATGACCGCGTGCACCACGTCCTGAGCCCGCCGCCTGGGCATGTGGCAAGCGGTGCAATCGCCGGGAGGCGTCTCTCCGTGGACGGCGGTCGAGGGTTGGTTGTGGCAACTGAGGCAGCGTTCCCGGTAATGCTTTAAGGCCTCTTGCCCCCGCAGCTTGCGGTGGGGGTCATGGCAAGTGGTACAGGTCAGGGCACCCTCGCTCAGGCGGAAACAGGCAGACTGACGCATCCGGTAGCCGGCGCTGTCGATCTCGAAACGATCGAGCGGGTCCTCCCTGTCGGGGTCGCCAAGATCGAAGTGGACGATGTAGTCCGCCAGGGACTCGCCCGGCTTGAAGGAATAAACCTGCCGGCCCGACCGCCTGAACCGCGGAGCCGCCGCTGCCGCTTCCAGATGACATTGCAGGCAGACGTCCAGCTGCCTTTCAGGGCTCAGCCTGGCCGGATTGACGATGGATTGACGAATCTGTCCGACCGCGGCCCTTTCACTTGATGCCAGCTTCACGTGATCGGCGCCCGGGCCGTGACAACGGTGGCAACCGATGCCGGAGGGCAGCTCGCTCCTGAAAACGTTCCGTTGGCCGTAGCGGTCCGAGGTTTCGGGGAGCTGGGGATAGCCGTTGTGACAGAACAGGCAGGAGTGAGTGACCTGGCGGCCGAAGTCCTCGTGGTCCGGACGGTCGTAGCCGGGGCTCATCCCCCAGCGCTGTATCTGCGGATACCAGGTCACCGGCAACTGCCGTAGCACCCCTCCTTCATCCAGGCTCAGATAGCTGCGGGCATGCTCGCCCGAACCGATGATCCAGGCCACCTCCCGTTCCAGGATGTTATTCTCGTTCCCGTCGGAGTCCAACTGGTATCGCCTCTGGTAGAAGCGCCCTTCCCGTTGCACCATCCGGTAATGCCGATTGGAGGGCGCATGGTGGAAGTGGTTCTCCCGGGTGTAGTCCTCGATCACGTTGTCCGGAGAAGGACGGTAGAAGGACCGGGCCATGGCCACTTCGGCGTAGCTCCGGTAGATCTCTGCATGGCAGGACTGGCAGACCTGGGAGGAGAGAGGGGAGTCGGTGGTGTTTTGGCCGGATCGGGAGTGGCCGGCCCAAGGCCAGAGCCAGACCAGGCAGACCATACCCAGTCCCACCCAACCCATTCGGCGGGCAAGTTCCGGAAGCGTCATTTCCAGGAAGGGCACTAGGGACCACCCCGGGCGAACGCCATCAGTCGCGGCAGAGGCAGGCGGAAACAGCTGACCGGCCTATCTACTTGTCCTTCTTGGCGTCGAAGGTGGTCTTCACCTGAGCCGCCAGCGCCAGGATCATGTTGTTGGCTTCGGCGGCATAGGGACCCGAAGGTTCCAACTCCACGTATTTCTTGAAGGCCTCCAGGGTTCCCGGAGGCGGAATGGACCTTCCCTGTTCGTCCACCGTGGCCATTCCCAGCAGGCAGACCCCCAACTGATACTGGGAATTGGCGTGGTCGGGATTGGCCTCGATGGCCTTCCTGAAGGCGGCGATGGCCCCCTCGTTTCGCCCGCTGTTCACCAGGGTTGCTCCCAGGTTGAAATAGGCCAGGTCCGCGTTTCCGGGGTTTAATTCCAGGGCTTTGTTGATGGCCGCAAGAGCTTGATCGGTCTGGTCCATCAGGCCGTACAAAAGGCCCAGATTCATCTGATACTTGGCTCCCACCTTGGAGTCGGGGTTCTGAGCCAGAACCGTCAGAGCCTTCTGGTAGCTATTGATGGCATCGTCGTATTTCCGCAAGGCCCGATTCGCCTCCCCCATCTCGGCAAATATGATGTGCTGCCGCGGGTCCATCTCGGCCGCCCGGACATAGGCCTGCAGAGCCTGCCGGTAGCGCCTGGCATGGAAATGTTCCCGGCCCTTCCTGAACTCGTCGTTCATGTGGCCGAACTTGCGCTCTTCCTCCTTGGCGCGGTCGGCGGCGATTTCGGCGGCCGAGCGCTTGGCCAGGGCCTCCTGACGCTTCTTTTTCAACTTGGCGACCGCCTGGAGATCGAAGTCCACCTTGACCGGCTCGGCGTCATAGGCAAAGGTGTCGCCGGGCCGCTTGGTTCGGTAGATCCTCACGTTGGGCACGGCGTGCATTTCGGTGCCGTTCACCTGCACGCTGACCCGGTAGTAACCCAGAGGGATGGCTCCGTGAAAGTAGCGCCCCTTCTTGTTGGTCTTGACCGTGAACTTACGCACGGTCTGGGTGTCGTCAATGTGAATCACGGCGCCTTTCAGAGGCTTGCCGTCGACCCCCTTGACCTGTCCCATCACCTGCGCCCTCTGAGCCTCGCAAACCTCGGGGGCGACCAGGCCGAAGAGCGCCACCGCCAGTAGCGGCAACCCTGAAGACTTGACCAGTCGTGACATGTGACCTCCTGTTCCCGGCATGCCTTCGGCATCCGGAGATCTTGATGGCACTATCGGGGTCGGCGGCGACGACGACAATGAGCACCTACCTAGTGACGGCTCCGCTTTTAACCTTGGGCTCCCGGATCCTGCTGCCACCCTGCCTCAGGAATCCCACTCTGAAAGGAAGGTCCCTCCGACCGCTGCCATTTTCGTTGATATCTTCGCTTTGCAATCATAGCACCCTGTGCCGCTTTAGGGAATATTGGATCGCATATTGGATCGCGGAGCAAAGGCGCCTGATCGGCCTTTTCCCGGGAGCGCGGGCGTCCCGCCCGCATGCTATCCCGTTGCGTGCCGCTCAGTTTCCCTGCGATGCAGCACCCGGCCACTCTGCCGGCGGGAATGGCATGGGCTCGGCCGAGGCAGAGTCCTGACGCCGTTGCCGGTCGAGCCGGGTGGAGGAGATGGGCGAGTCCTTGCCAGTGTGGTGCGGGCGGGACGCCCGCGCTCCCGGGTGGGCATCCGCTTGCTGCGCACCGGCTTCGCTTCCTTTTCATAGGGCCAAAGGGGTCCATTGTTCCACTCTCGAATGATCCGTCCGGCAGGGCGGGGGCTTGACTTGTTTGTGAATATGGTCCGGGAAACGTGCTATTGCAGCACCGTGATCGTGGTCCGGGCGCCGACCGACTGGCCGCTGGCTCCCGGCGCCCGGGTCATCAGCGTCAGCTTGTACTGGCCGGGCTCAACGTTCTTGAAAGACAGGTTGAAGGCTACATTCACGGCGCCTTCTTCCAGGGGTTCAACTTGACCTTCGCTCAAGGTGATCAGCGGAAACCGGCTGACCTTGCCCCAGCGGTCGGTCAGTTGAATTTTGGCCGTCATCCCCTGGCTCTCCCGGGGATAGATCAGGTTGTAGAGGGTATAGAAAAAGGTGACGGGGAATTGGCGGTCGATCCGATCGTCCACCGGAGAATGAATCTGGACGTCCCCGAAGATCATGGCCTCCCCGCCCTCCAGCAGACTTGCCTGCAGCTCGGCGCTCAGATCGGCCAGCGGCGTGAGCTGCTGGGTCAGCACCAGCCGGCTGCTCTCCAGGCCGCCCGCGGGCAGGGATGGATCCGAGGCTTCGTCCTCTGCGGCCGCGTCCACGGATTCCGAGGGTAGGAACTCCTCGGGAAGGGCGGGTGCAGTTGCTTCCGCAACCCCGAGGTCAGCGGGAAGTTGCGGGGCAGGCGGGGAGCTCTCGGGTATAGGCAGGGTGACCTTCTCGTCGAGGGACCCCATCCGGGTCCGGTGGCTTTCTCTGACCACCGCCTTGACATTGTATTCGCCCGCAGGAACCTCCCACTCCGTCCGGGTGATGAAGCCGCGCTGGAGCATGGTGCGGTAGCTGGACTCGCCCAGATTCAGCTCGATGGTCTTTTGAGACCCTTCCACCCGCTGGCCGTCCTTATCGTAGACCATCAGCACCATGTGGAGGAGATTCTGGCGCCGTGCTCCCTCCTGCCGAAAGGGCATCCCCGCGATACTGACGTTGGTGAAGACGTTCAGGCGGTGGCGGTCGTCCAGGGTCGGGGAAGAACGGTAGTCCAGTTGCAGCGGAATCTCGTCGAAATTTCCCGGGGCGGTCAGGGCCAGTTGAATGTCTTCGTTCTTGCGATCCTCCAGGGAGAGTGTTTTCCGGGGCGCGAAGTATCCCCGGCGGTAGCTGAGTTCCACGGTGGGCCGGTCCACTTCCACCCGGATCTTGTGGTATTTTCCGTCGGCCTTCTGATCGGGGGAAGCGTAAGAGAGCACATAGTAATAGGACTGGGTATTGCTGATCTGGCTGAGGCCCGCCACCAGGTCGTTGTTGTCGGTGAACAGGACACCCCCGGTTTCCTCGGTCAGTTTCTCCAGGGGGCGGCGCTGATAGGTCTGGTCGCGGTAAAGATCGGAGAATTCCCTGCCCATGGTCAAGCCCGCGTTGAAGTCCTCCCGGCTGATCGGCTCGCCGGTCAGGTTTCTGACCTGGTCGTTGTTGGCGGCCTCGAAGCCGACGGTATGGAGTCCGCGAATGTCCACCACGTTGACGGCGACCCGGGAGCGCAGGGCGCGGCCCACGACCCGGTCCAGTCTCCAGCGCATGGAACGCGTGGGGACGAATCCGTCGGAAAACAGAACCAGGGATTTACTGGCCTTGAAATGCTGCAGGGTCTGGACATGGTGGCGCAGTGCGGCCACCAGCCTCTGAATAGCCCCCTGGGCTCCCGAGTACTGGTGAAAGGCTTCAGCGCGAACGTGCTGTTCGATGTCGCCCGGGTCCAGATCCCTGACTTCGGCGCACCTGCTGGCCTCCCTGAAGGCCCGGGTGAAATCGATTCCCCGGTGACCGTCCACGATCCGGATCACCTGCACGTCGGTCATGACCGGGCAGCGGCTGCGGTAGGGGCGGGACAAGTAGAATTTCCCGACGTGGAGGGCCTCGATC
>JAPVWS010000468.1 GCA_027493295.1 Candidatus Versatilivorator vitaminiformans
TCCCCTGCTCGGTGAGCAGGGCGGAGTACTGGATCTGACCGAGTTGGAGGCGTCCGGCATCGTTGCAGGTGACCTGCTGCACCAGAGCCAGGCTGCCGGGTCCGTCGATCTCGATCTCTCCCATGTGGCTGACGTCGAACAGACCGACCCTCGTCCGCACAGCCAGATGCTCCCGCACGATTCCGGAGTATTCGATGGGCATTTCCCAGCCGCCAAAAGCGCCCATCCTGGCTCCCAGCCTTTGATGCAACCGGTGCAGGGGAGTCTTCTTCAGGGGAGACGTCATGGGCTGGCGGTCTCGGAAGGAGGCATCAAGCGTGGCAAAGTAACATACCCACCAGGAGGCGTCAAGCCAATCGGCCGACCGCTCAAGGGGCGTTCCGAAGGGCCTCGAAACCGAGTCGAATGGTGGCGGCGGCAGACCGATTCAGCCTTCGGCGAGGAGGGCTTCCCGGGTTTGCTATAATCACCGAAAATTCCAGCTCGGGAGCGACCGCCGGGAATGGTCCCCAATTTCACAAACGGGAGTGCGCGAGGGAACCCATGGCACCACAAACGCTTGTTGATCTCTTCGAGGAAGCCGTAACCCGCAAGAGCCGGCCTGACGCCTTGCTGGTCAAACGCGACGGCGACTTTCGCCCTCTATCCTCGGCGGAAGTCCGCAACCAGGTGCAGGGCCTGATTGCGGGACTGGTTAGTCTGGGAGCGGAGCCCGGGGACCGAATCGCCCTCTTGTCGGAAAACAGGCCCGAATGGCTGGTTTCGGACCTCGCCATCCTTTCCGCCGGCGCTATCAACGTTCCTGTCTATCCGACGCTGCCCTCGAACCAGGTCGAGGGTCTCCTCAACGACGCCGGCGTCAGGATCATCATCCTGTCCACCAAGGAACAGCTCGAGAAGATTCGGGAAATCCAGTCGAAGATACCCAGTCTCCAAGTCACGGTGGTCATGGACCTGGAAGAACCTGAATCCGACAGCCTGCGGAGTTTCGACAGCCTGCGGAACCAGGGCTTGCAGGCCTGGCAGCAAGACCCGGAGCAATATCAGAAGCTCCGTCAAGGAATCGGTCCGCAAGACGTGGCCACCATCATCTACACCTCCGGCACCACCGGCACGCCCAAGGGAGTCATGCTCTCCCATGCCAACATCGTGGCCAACGTCCTGGAACTCAGCCGGGTATTCGACTTCGATCACAAGGACAGCGTCCTCTCCTTGCTGCCGCTCAGCCATATTTTCGAACGGGTGGCACACTACCTCATGTTCTATTGCGGGGTGAGCATCGCATACGCCGAAAGCATCGAAAAGGTGCCGGTCAACATGCAGGAGATCCGACCCACGGTGGTGGCTTGCGTCCCCAGGTTCTTCGAGAAGCTCCACGCCCGTGTCATGGAATCCAGGCAGCTCAGCACCGGCCTGAAACGCGCGCTGAGCGATTGGGCCTTTGGGGTGGGAGAACGCCATACTCGCCACATTCTGCAGGGGACCACCCCACCCCCGGGCCTGGCGTTCCAGCGCTTCCTCGCCTCCAAGATCGTGTTTGCCAAGCTGCAGCAGCGCCTCGGGGGCCGGCTGCGTTTCTTCATCTCGGGAGGCGCCCCCCTCGACCCCAGCCTGGCGGAGTTCTTCCTCAGCGCCGGGATCCTGATCCTGGAGGGCTACGGCCTCACCGAAACCTCACCGGTAATTGCGGTCAACCTGCCGAACCGCTTCAGGTTCGGAACGGTGGGACAACCGCTGCCCGGTCTGGAAGCGAAAATCGCCGAAGACGGCGAGGTCCTGACTCGAGGACCGTCGGTGATGCTCGGCTATTACAACAGGCCGGAGGAAACTCGAGAGGTGATCAAGGAAGGGTGGTTCCATACCGGGGACATCGGCCATCTGGATCCGGACGGATTCCTCAAGATCACCGATCGCAAGAAGGACCTGATTGTCACGGCCGGCGGGAAAAACGTGGCTCCCCAACCGATCGAGAGGCTCGTCAAAGCCAGCCCGGTGCTGCTCAATGCCGTCGTATTGGGAGACAAGCGCCCCTATTTGTGCGCTCTGGTAGTCCCCGAACCGGAAGCTGTCACCGGCCATGCGCGGGAACAGGGATTGTCCTTTGGAAGCTACGGCGAACTCCTCCAAAGCCCGCAAATTCGAGAATTTCTCACGAAGGCAGTCGAAAAAACGACGGCTGGACTGGCCTCCTTCGAAACAGTGAAAAAAGTCATTCCGGTAGAAAAGGACTTTACCATTGAGGACGGAGAACTGACTCCTACACTTAAAGTTAAGCGTCGAGTTGTCGAGAAAAGGTTCAAGAATGAGATCGAGGCTCTCTACGCGGAGAGCCCGACCAGACCGGAATGACTGTCCACCACGCCCTATGAAAAAGAGGATCGAACGGGTCGGGGTGGTCGGTGCGGGCGTGATGGGCGCCGCCATTGCCGCCCACCTGGTCAATGCCCGTTTTTCAGTTTGCCTGCTGGACATCCCGCCTTCGAATTCGACTCCCGAGATGGAAGCCGCGGAAGGGTCGGCTTCCGACCTCCAATCCCGGCAGCGGCTGGTGCTGCAGGGATTGCGCCGGGCGGAACGGAGCAAACCTCCGGCATTCTTTCTTCCGGAGTATTCCCGGCGCATTCAAGTTGGAAACTTGCAGGACCACCGATCCTGGCTGGGAGAGGCGGACTGGATCATTGAAGCCGTCTCGGAAGACTTTGACGTCAAAGCCCGCCTGCTCAACGACCTCGATCGGATCCGCCGGCCAGGATCGATCGTCAGTTCCAACACCTCCGGGATCTCGGTCAACCGCCTGGCCGAGGGGCTGAGCGATGATTTTCGGCAACACTGGCTGGGCACCCATTTCTTCAATCCACCCCGCTACCTCAAGCTTCTGGAACTGATTCCCACCCCCCAAACCCTGGAATCGGTGGTCGAGACCGTCAGCCATCTCGGCCACTATCGCCTGGGGAAGGGCATCGTGGTCGCCAAGGACACTCCCAACTTCGTGGCCAACCGCGTCGGCGCCTTCGCCCTCCAGCAACTCCTTCGCATGGTATTGGAGGAAGGGTACGGAATCGATGAGGTCGACCTGTTGACCGGAAAACTGATCGGCCGCCCCAAGAGCGCCACCTTTCGGACGCTGGATATGGTTGGCCTGGACACATTCGCCCGGGTTACCTCCAACCTCTTTGAAAATGCACCTGGCGACGAGCACCACCAACTCTTCAAGATCCCGGACGTCATCCGGCGGCTGATTGAGCAAGACCGTTTGGGCGCCAAGAGTGGCCAAGGCTTCTACCGAAAATCGCCGGGCGGGGAAATCCTGGTCCTGGACCCCCAGTCCCTGGAGTATCGCTCCCTTCGCAAGGTCGAATATCCCTCGCTGGCTGTGGCCAACAGTGTCCCGGAAACCGCGAAAAGGTTGAGGGCATTGATTGAATCCGACGACCGCGCCGGACAACTGGTCTGGAAAACGCTCAGCGGAGAGATGGTTTACGCCGCCAATCGCATTCCGGAGATTTCCGACGACATCGTCACCATCGACAACGCCATGAAATGGGGTTTCAATTGGGAGCTGGGACCCTTTGAGACCTGGGATGCCCTGGGTGTCGAAGCAGTGGCGGCACGCCTGGAGTCCGAGGGGAGAGGCATACCGGAGTTGGCGCGAATGGTACTGGAGACGCCCGGGAAGCGATTTTACCGCCGCCGGGCGACCGTTTCCTACTTCGATCGCCCCTCCCGGGACTATGTCCCTCTCGGTGTTCCGGAAGACATGGTCCTGCTGTCGTCACTCAAGGAACAGAAGGGAAGGGTCGTTCGCAAGAGTCCCCGGACCAGCTTGATAGACCTTGGCGACGGAGTTCTCTGCCTGGAGTTCCACGCCAAGATGAACACCATCGGGGACGACACCCTTCAAATGATACGAGAAGCGCTTCAAGTCGTGCGCTCCGACTTTGCCGGCATGGTGATCGGCAACCAGGGCGCCAACTTTTCGGCTGGAGCCGACCTGGTGGAAATCCTGCGCAAGGCCCGGGAACGGAGGTGGAAGGAAATCGACAGCATGATTCGGCTGTTCCAAGCAGCCAACATGGAGATCAAGTATTCCCCGTGCCCGGTAGTGGTGGCACCTTTCGGGCTCACCCTGGGGGGCGGTTGCGAAATCGCCTTGCACGCCTCGGCCGTGCAGGCCTCGGCCGAGACCTACATGGGACTGGTCGAGCTGGGGGTGGGCCTGATTCCGGCAGCGGGAGGCACCAAGGAGATGGTGTTGCGGAGCCTGGAGAGGTCCGGGCCCGGCCAGGAGCTGTTTCCGTGCCTGCGCACATCCTTCGAGACCGTCGCCAAGGCAAAGGTGTCCGGCAGCGGTCCGGAAGCCCGGTCTCTGGGCTTCCTCCGCCCCGGCGACGGCATTACCATGAACCCCGACCGCCTGATCGCCGACGCCAAGCGGAGGGTGCGGACCCTGGTGCGGCAAGGCTATCGGAAACCCGATCCACCGCTGGCGGTGCCCGCGCTGGGCCGTTCGGCACTCTCGACTCTCAAGATCGGCATGCACCAGTTGCTGCGGGGAGCGTACATCAGCCCGTACGACTACCATATGGGAAGCAAATTGGCCCATATATTCTGCGGAGGTGACTGCGGCAGCCCCAGGAACGTCAACGAGCAGCATTTTCTGGATCTGGAAAGAGAAGCCTTCCTGAGTGTCTGTGGAGAACGCAAGTCCCAGGACCGGATCCAACACATGCTTCAGCGGGGCAAGCCGCTGCGGAACTGAACCAAACCACCGGGAAGAGACCCATGAAAGAGGCTGTCATCGTCGCCGCCGCCAGGACTCCTGTCGGGAAGGCCAAAAAGGGAGCCCTGAGACATACCCGACCCGACGACCTGGCTGCCGTCGCCATCTCGGCAGCGGTCCGGCGCGCCCCCGGTCTGAAGACCGGCGAAATCGAAGACCTCATCCTGGGGTGCGCGATGCCGGAGGCGGAGCAGGGAATGAACGTGGCCCGTATCGCCGGATTGAGGGCCGGTCTGCCGGTCGAAGTCCCGGCTGTCACGGTCAACCGCTTCTGCGCCTCGGGCCTCCAGTCCATCGCCTTCGCCGCCGAGAGAATCCGGTGCGGCTCGGCCGAGGTCATCGTGGCGGGAGGAACGGAAAGCATGAGTCTGATCCCCATGGCCGGCCGGCATTTCTCGCCCAATCCCGAGTTGGTGGATTCCTACCCGGACGTCTACCTCAACATGGGATTGACGGCCGAAAACCTGGCCCGCGAGTACGACATCTCCCGCCAACAGCAGGACCGCTTTGCCCTCCAAAGCCACCGCAAGGCCCTCCAGGCCATGCAGAACGGACACTTTAAGGATGAAATCGTTCCGTTGGAGCTGACAGCGGATGGACTTGGCCGAGCCGCATCGGATTCTCTCGGCGGCGAAGGCAACGGGCAGGGGAAGAAAGCGACAGCCCGCACCCGTTTCGATGAGGATGAGAGCCCACGAAAGGACACCAGCCTGGAAGCCTTGGCTCAACTGAAACCCGCCTTTCACGCCAGGGGTTCCGTGACTGCCGGAAACTCCTCGCCCATGAGTGACGGCGCTGCTGCGGTGGTGCTGTCCTCTCGCGAGAGGGCCAGGGATCGGGACTGGAAGATCCTGGGAAGGTTCGTCTCCTTCGCCACTGCCGGAGTGCCTCCCGAGGAGATGGGTCTCGGCCCCGTCCAGGCCATTCCCAAGGCACTGAAGCAGGCGGGGCTCGATCTCCGCCAGGTGGGTCTGATTGAATTGAATGAAGCCTTTGCAGCTCAAGCGCTGGCGGTCATCCGCCAATCCGGCCTGGACCCCGACCGGGTCAACGTCAATGGAGGTGCGATCGCCCTCGGCCATCCTCTGGGCTGCACCGGCGCCAAGCTGACGGCAACCCTGCTCGGCGAAATGCGGCGGCGACAAATTCGGTTCGGAATGGTCACCCTGTGCGTCGGAGGCGGCATGGGCGCCGCGGCAATCCTGGAGCTGGTCGATTGACCGGCACGAACCGGAGTTCCAACAGGTCCGGCTGAGCGAGTCCGCAGGATAGCTCCACCATTCGATTCCCGTCCTTTGTTCCCTCCCTATTTGACCCCACCGAAGGCAATGTGCTAGGGTGCCGTCTCCATTCAGTGATTCCTTTGCTATCAAGGAGATACAACTTCCATGTCTAATGATATCCAGTGCGACATCAAGGATCCGTCCCTGGCCTCGACCGGGCGGAAGCGGATCGATTGGGCCGGCCGATCCATGCCGGTCGTCCGGCAGATTCGCCGGCGCTTTCTCGAGGAAGAACCGCTCAAGGGCATTCGCATTTCGGCCTGCCTGCACGTCACCACCGAGACCGCCAACCTGGTCATTGCCTTGCGGGACGGGGGAGCCGATGTCACCCTGTGTGCCTCAAACCCGCTGAGCACCCAGGATGACGTGGCCGCCTCCCTGGTCGAAGACCATGGAATATCGGTCTACGCCATCAAGGGCGAGGACAATCCGACCTATTATTCCCACATCACCGCAGCCCTGGATCGACGCCCCCAGATCACCATGGACGACGGCGCCGACCTGGTCTCCACCATCCACTCGGACCGCCGGGAACTCCTGCAAGAAATTATTGGAGGGACCGAGGAGACCACCACCGGTGTCATTCGATTGCGCAGCATGGCCAACGATGGCGTCCTGGAGTTTCCCATCGTCTCGGTGAACGACGCCGACACCAAGCATCTCTTCGACAATCGATACGGCACCGGGCAGTCCACCTTGGACGGGATCATTCGCGCCACCAACCTGTTGCTGGCAGGACTCAACGTGGTGGTGGCGGGATATGGATGGTGCGGACGAGGGGTGGCCAGTCGGGCCAGGGGACTGGGAGCCCAGGTGATCGTGACCGAAGTCGATCCCACCCGAGCCCTGGAAGCGGTCATGGACGGCTTTCAGGTGATGCCCATGCTGGAGGCGGCTGAAATCGGGGACATCTTCGTCACGGTTACCGGGAACAAGACGGTCATCGCAGGATCCCACTTCCAAAAGATGAAGGACGGGGCCGTGGTCTGCAACTCGGGTCACTTCAATGTCGAGATCGATATTCCGGCTCTGGAATCGCTCAGCAGCGGCAGGGAAACCGCCCGCGAATTCGTGGAGCAGTACAATCTGAAGGACGGTCGAAAGATCTTTCTGCTGGGGGAGGGACGCTTGATCAACCTCTCCAGCGCCGAAGGCCACCCGGCTTCGGTCATGGACATGAGTTTCGCCAATCAAGCGCTGTCGGCGGAATACCTGACCAAGAACTTCAGAAACCTGCCCAAGGACGTGGTTCCGGTTCCTCCCGAAATCGATCGGGAAATCGCGCGGCTCAAGCTTCAATCCATGGGCTGCCGCATCGACGATCTAAGCGCCGAGCAGGAGAAGTACCTCGCCTCCTGGTCGGAGGGAACCTAGACGGCAATGCTCGGCAAGCGAGGACGCATCGATTGTCAATCCGCGAAGCGATAGAAATGACAAAAAGATATCCACGAAGGGGCACAACGTCACACGAAGAAAGAACTTTTTGCAAACCCGCAACGGAGCCGGTCATTTTGTCGGCGAACGTGATGTTCTGCCTTTTTCAATATCGGGTGCGACCTCGTGAGCAATGCAGGCTCACCACAAAAAGCACAAGAGTCACAAAACAAGTTTTCTGATTTCGAGTCTTGACGACCGGAGGCCAATTCGCCTGGGGTCGCTTTGACAGGCCTCCTTGTGTTTTTGTGCCTCTTGTGGCCATACCCGGCAAAGATTCCCCGGCTGAATTTTGGAAACGCCTCGATGAAGGACCAGAGGAAACTGGAATAACGGCGATCAGCCCTTCCTGAATTGCTTTTATTCGATAACGTTTCCTACGCGGTCGCTACCAATCATTCCAGCAATTCAACAACGCCCCAATGCACGCACTAACGGCGGTCATGGCTACCCTTGTGCGAGGTCTGCCGCGGCGTTCCTGTGCAGCGTTCGGATCCGATGCTGCAGCGCGTTAGTATTGTCGCTTGACTGGCCCCTTTCTGGTCACATTTGTGTGACAGTGACATGAGAATGTGAAAAACACGCTGTATCTACATCTATTTGGAGAATAAACTCACTCTATATTCATAATATATTGTTACTATGCTCTGTCCGTGGTCGCCGTGCAATGTCACATCCTGGAGACCTCAATGGGGAGGCAAACATGACCGGCAGGGAATCGTCCTGGATGGTTCTTTGGGGTGTATTGTAGTTTTGGCTGGCCTCTTAACCGAGGCGCGCCCCGCCGCGGCACAGGCGCAGGGAGATTGTCCGGTCCCTCCTTCCGCGTCCGGTTACATCAACAACGAATAGTCTTGAAGACGAAAAAATTAGGGAAGTTGTGCGGGCTGCCATACCTTTTCCACTCTGGTCCCGGAGTGGCAATTGTGTCCCTGCTGTCTCCGAGTTCCCCCGAACACCATAAGCCCGGAAATCAGTCAATCGCTGGCAGCGTACAAGTAGGGCGTAAGGGACACAGGCCTTAGGCCGGGGCTTCCGCGACCCCGGACCTCTGTTCTCGCAGGAATCTGCAAACACCATGGCTGACTTCGAAGAGGGAATCGAGCCGGGAAAGGTCAAGTTCCTGGAGGAGTTCGAGATAACGATGAACACCGGCGCAAAGGTGATCATCATCAACCTGAAAACCGTTGATCTCGAGTTGGCAAACCACTCGTTTACCGTCGTCCTGACGAAAGATCAGGCCAACACCTTGGGTGAAGCTCTCATCAAGGGGGCGAGGGGAACCTGAGGGCGCCCCCCTCGCTGCCGTGGTCGGGGCCTCGCCTGGAAAGCCTTATTGGACAGAAATTGGCACGGATTTCCCGCGTGTCAATTGGCATCGAAAATGGCAGGGCTTTGGGCACCGAAAGTGGCAGGGCCGGCCCGCTGCCCCGCGGAGGGAGCGGAGCGACCGGAGCTGGGCAGCGGGCCAGGAAGCCGACTCGAAGAACAGCAGACCCCAGATGCCCTGAACGGGTTGGTGGACGGGCGTTTGCTTGCCTCAGGCGCTTTGGGCTCAGTTTACGCTACAACCCCACGCCAGCTAACTCCTTAACTGTGTCGTTATCAATCCTCAAGATGAGGTGATCTCCACCTTCCCAGTAAGAGCGTCTAAACAGCAGGTCGACGGCGTTCCGGTGTCTCCAGAAGACAATGGGCCTAACGGAATCACCTTGCTTACTGTCAGGATCGGTCATCAAAAAATGCTGTGTCAGCCAAACCGGCTCATCATCATCGAAGCGAACCCAGCCCTGAAACTTACCGTAACCCCAATAGTCACTTTTGAAATGTGGGTAGTAGCTTCGTGCCACTTCTATGTAATAGTAAGCGGCATTGATTCCCTCAACACGGAAGATGTCTTTCAAGTAAGGGTGAAACGGAAGCCTCTTGCGTTTCTCCGCACTCAACAGTGAATCCATGTGCTCAGCGAGAGTTTTTCCCGAATAGTGAGTTGTACTCTCGCCTGTCTTGGCATCGAAGGTGATTTTATAGTGCCGTATTCCCTCTAATTCCTTCTGTTCAAGTTCATTGAAGGTATCCGTAATCCGGGCTAAAATTCGACGGCCGCTCTCGCTCTCAGGGTCCACTCTTTCCGTCAGGTGCGGTCGCGATTCGGCGGTCGTCGCAATACCTCTCTTGGGTTTCGGACAGCAGTTGTCACAGTCGATCAGCAGTGATTTGCTCCGGTCCTCAGCGTCAGTGGCCAGGACAAGCGCTGTGCCGTCCAGACAGGAGTCCTCCGAGAAATCAACTTCAACGACATCGTCGGCTGTGATCCCGATCCTCACCGGAGACAACCGATCAATCCATGCCAAGGCTATGTCGCGGGACTCGGGGGAGGGACCTGGGTCGGCATACCAAAGCGTCCATTCCTCCATGGACTTAAGCATGGATTTAGTACTCCTCCCACTTTCTCTCTCTTCCCAAAGATTGATCTCGGACCAGACCACTCCGTCAAAAGTTGCGATCGGCAATAAATTTCCGTTGGCCTTGACGATGCCGACCGCGAACGGTGGCTGCCGATCTTGTGCGGGCGCATTCGGGAAAGAAATTGAGTCCTGGGCCTGGGTGGGCAGGCAAAGGAGCAGGATAGCAACGACCACGAGTTGCGAGATGTTTCTCATGGGGTTTACCGTGGTTTGTGGGGGAAATTGAAAGTCCGACCTGTTTACATGCAAAGGAGCGACTCGAGATCCTCTCATCGGCTCCACGGTCTTGACCGCCACCGATTTCCGCGCTCTCCTCGAGTGCGCAACCCCGGTGACAAGCCCAACGCTAGGTTCGAACGGTAAAGAGCAGATAGACGCCTCCGGCACCGAAAACCAGGTTGGGGGCCCAGGCGGCCAGTAGTGGCTCCAGCTTGCCCGCGCTCCCGATCTGCTCGAAGAACCCCTGCAAGACCCAGTAGCTGATTCCGACGACGATGCTGAGGCCGATACCGTAGAGTGAGCCTCGCCGGCCCGTCGAAAAAGCAAAGGGAATCGCAATCATGGCCATGGTCAAGCTCACCAGCGGAAAGGACAGCTTGCCGTGCCAGGCGACCTTCAGACGCACGACGTCGAACCCGCTCCGACCCAGATCCTCAATGTAGCTCCCCAATTCCCGGTAACTCATTTTGGACGATTGACGCACTTCTTTCTTGAAGTAGTCGGGCCGCTCTCCAATGGACCCGATCAGCTCTCGGTCGAACGTCAGAAACTGGGCCTGCTGGGGCCGGTCATGGCTGAACCCCTGAGCCCAGCCCTCCTCGAACACCCATCCGGAACGATTCCGGTCCCAACCGGCTTTTTCGGCAAAGACCATCCGGGTCACCGCAAGCGTCTGCGGATTGAAGTCAAACACGGAAATTCGATTGAAGACATTGATCTCATCGTCGAAAAAATTGTAGTGGAAGATGCGGTTCCGTTCGCCCATCATCCATTTGCGGGTGGGGCGCTTGGTCTGAGGATTGCGTCCCTTGATGACACGCCTCAAATCGTCCTGCTTCTGGTTGGCGGATGGGAGGACGTATTCCTGCAACATGAAGGAACCGGCGCTGAACAAGAGGGCCACAAGCAAAACTGGAGAAGATAGCCGGTAAAGACTGATTCCAGAGGATTTCATGGCCACGATCTGCGAAGTGCGCGTCAGGAGGCTGAAGGTCACCAGTGCGGCTACCAGGACGCTGAACGGGATCATCTGCACCAGGATGTGGGGAATCAGGAAAAGGAAGTAGTCGAACACGGTCCAACCGGAAATGCCTTGCTCCACGATGTCACTGAGCAGTTCAAAGAAGGTAAACAGCACGAAGAGCATGACGAAGGCGGAAAGCACCAGAAGGAAAAATTTCAGGAAGCCGCTGAGGATGTACTTGTCCAGGGTCCAACCGGCAGGGAAGTTCATGATGCCGCCCCGCGGACTCCTTTGACTTCGAACGGGAGCGCCGGAACCGACGCCGTTCTGGCGCAGTCTCCGGGCGACGCCCCAGAGAGAGTTGACCAGAGGACGGAACAGCCCCCCCCAGGAAAACTGTCTTTCCGCGGTCAGCAAGAGAAACAATCCCAACATCAGAAACACCAGGTTCGCCAACCAGGGACCCAGGAAGGCCGGGATATGACCACTTTCGGCAAAAGCCAGACCCTGGGAAAAAAGGATGAAATAGACCAGGAAGATGATCAGGCTGATGACGAACCCGAAAGACTTGCCGCTCCTCCTGGTGACAACTCCCAGAGGGAGCCCGAGAATGGAAAACACAAAGACCGCCAGAGGAAGCGCCAGTCGACGATTGAACTCAATGACGGCCTTTCTGCGGTGGATGTCGCTGCCGGACGAGGCCTCGGAGATCAGCCCGCCATAGAGCTCGAGCGAATCCATCTCGGCAATGGTCTTGTCCCTGGGCGCATTGGCGGGGGCACCCATGGCCTTGAAGAGGGGAACCGTAGCTTCCTCAAAGGAAGTGACCCGCACGGTGCCTTCTTTTCCCGGCACCACCTCGTAGGTCGCACCCTGTTGAAGATTGAGCTGCAGCTCACGACGGCCCAGATTGTTGAGCAGTCCACCCTGGCGGGAAAAGGTGGTCTTGGGCCAATTGGCCTCGGTTACCTCAGCCAGAAAAATGCCCTTCCAGGAGCGCCGGTCGGGGGCTGTATCCATGACGTAAACCACTCGACCGGGAAAACGCTCCTCGAAAACGCCTCTCCGGACGGCGGTGTTGAGCGACTTGAGCGCAATTTCATCCTTGATCAGCGTCAGGCGGTGAGTGGCTCTGGGAGACCACAAGTTGGAATTCAACAGGGCCAGCGAACCCACCACCGCCGAAAAGACCAATACCGGCCACAGCAAGTTTCTGAGACCGATTCCGGAAGATCGCATGGCGGTGATTTCACTGTCGGCCGACAGGCGCCCAAAGCAGATCAGAATGCCCAGCAAGACCGACATGGGAATGGAGAAGGTCAGCACCTTGGGCAGGATGCAAAGGAAGAGCAATCCGGCTTCCTGCAGGGTGATGTTCTCTTGAACCAGGGTCTCCATCAGCCGACTGGACACTTCGTTGGTCAACAGGACAGCGCTGAATACCAGCGTGCCCAGACCGAAGGAGCCTGCGATTTCCAGGAATATCGACTGTCGAAGAATTCTCATTGGGCGCCGCCGACCACTCCTTCCATGCTCATCGGCATGTCTGCCACGTTCCTTTAGCCACCGCCATACCCATTCTAGCCCGCATTTCTCACCAGGGGGCATGATCCTGGCGCAGGAATTTTCCCTTCAGCGCGTGCTCGCGACCGAAGAGCGTAGCGGTCACTACGGTCGAGGGAGCATGTGCGCGCTGAAGGGAAAAAGACCAGCCCGGGCATGCCCAGCGCCGTCTGTTACCCGCAAGCCCTTTACATGGAGCCTATCAAGGTGCTGAAAATCAACTCCTTTTCATCACGCCACTAGCGACCTGGTGAGAAATGCGGGCTAGCCCGCCCGGACAACTCCTTCGACCCTATCTTCGCGCTCTGGGCCTATCCCGCCCGGCGGGGAACCGAGACGCAGCCAAAGATTCCCCCGCGGACTCGCCGAATTGCGAGGGAGTGTCATGTGTCAATGGGCATTGAAAATGGCAGTGTTTTGGGCACCGAAAGTGTCAGGGGCGGCACGCTGGCCGGCGGAGGGAGCGGAGCGACCGGAGCGGAGCAGCGGGCCACCCTCGCAAGTTAGGTGGACATACGCAGGCTACTAAATTGCGAGGAAGTGTTATGTCAACTTAACCGACACCCCCGTTCGATATCCGACCGCCGTCGCAAGTTAGGTGGACATACGCAGGCTGATAAATTGCGGGGAAGTGTTATGTCAACTTAACCGACACCCCCGTTCGATATCCGACCGCCTTCGCAAGTTAGGTGGACATACGCAGGCTGATAAATTGCGGGGAAGTGTTATGTCAACTTAACCGACACCCCCGTTCGATATCCGACCGCCGTCGCAGGTTAAGTTGACATAATACTCATTATCGGAAGTAATGAAGACTCATTCTAAGGGACTTTCCATCGGCCGCGGTTCGGACCTCCCGGATACCACAAGATGTAGGCCGTCGCCGGCCTGGAACAATAGCGGAAGTTGTTGAGTTACCAGAAAAACGTTCCCAGTTGTTTTATTCCGGACCGTCCAAAACGGCGAAGCAGGTGCCTTCCTGAGCGCTTCGACACGCTCGCAGGCTCTGACGCCGCGATTCGTTCTCAAAACGCGTCCGAATCTGTGCACAAAGCAGCTCCCCCAAGGTATGCTGGATTTTGCCTCCGATTTTTCGTCCGTTCGAGGCGACGACAAAATCGCCAGCCAGAGTAATTGCACTGATCCAAGCCCAGACTGAGCAGCAGCGATCGCGCTCGACGGCGGCCAGACTTGGAGCGGGCGCGGTTCCTATTGCTCTGTGGCCCGTTGCATCATAAACGAGCGAAACCGATGCAACAGCGGCTGAGGCGATGATTGCGGCCCATGCTCAGGAGCGTGGGAGAGAACAACCGCCCGAGTACTTCCGATTTGGCCATGGACTTCAGGCAACGCCTGCTGGATCTCGTCGACCGTTCCGATTTGTCCGACCGCCAACTGTCATTGCTTGCCCCCCGAAGAACCGACACGATCCGCAACATGCGCCGTGGCCTACCCCCGACTAGACACCCTTGAAGCTCTGCGCCGCGCGCTTGGCGGCCGGCTTGAGATCGTCCCACTCGATGAGCGAAGGAAACCACACAAAGGGTTCCCCGTTGTCGAGAAGCGCCCCGCATGGTCCAACAGACTCAGGGAGGAAATCCGCGAGGATCTGGTCGAGATCCGTGGCCGCGACGACAAAGTCGACTCCTCAACGAATGGAGCTGAGTAAGGTGGTCAGGACATGAGGGCTCCATGAAGACAGGGCGGCGGGACAGAGGGGACCACAGAAACAGCAGGGCTCACCATTTGCTGGATTCCTCTGCGTATACGTGGTCAGGTAATCTGAAGCTGATGCCTGCCTCTTCGAACACCGCGGCCTCCAGTAGAGAGGTGAATCTGGTGAAATTGTTGTTTTGAGCACGTCCTGGAAGGATCTTCTCCACGAGGCGTTGACAACGCTCTTGCAGTCGGTGCCATGCCAAGACTCCAAATGCCGAGCCAACAGGATACATCAGACCATCGGCAAGAGTATTTCCGATGAGTGCGCGCGATATATTGAACACATGCTTTGCAAGGGCGCGGCGCGCGACTGGTTTTTCGACCCCTATGATCAATGGAGAGGAGTTGATCAACGAGTTCGCCATCACGATAGATTCCAACTCGGGCGGGGGCTCGCACATGAGGCCAATCTCGAACAGCCTCAGGGCGTCGGCCTCATCGCGAAACAGAATCGTCTCAGGAATACCCATCAAATACCCTGAGTAGCGCCAAACCTTCATAAAGCTTTTTCGCTCATCGTCGTTGTATTCAGCACCCAGGGTTTTCATATGTCGCAGCAACCTGGCTGAAAAAGCGGTGAGTGCAAAGCCCAGGTGTGCCGCGCTAAGCGGCACGCCCCAGGAGTCCGTATCCCAGTCCTCCGAGTGCTTCAGCAGGCGTCTGATCTGTGCGTGGACCATCCGGATACGGACAGACAGTCTCAAACCGTCCCCATACCTTTCCAGGCCGCCCGGAATGAATATCTCGATCAGGTGACGGTTATTCTGTCTCAAGCGTCTGACGCCCTGATCACGCACCCGCCCGGTGATGAAGAAGGACTTGCTGATATTGGTTGAGAATCCTTCAACGAGAGTGCCTCCTACAAATGCCCCCAGAACCAGTCTCGAATTCCTGTGAAACATGCGGCAGGCTGGGGTCAGGGCCGAAGAGCCCAACCAATCGGGTGGGGACTCCATCCTTTCGAAAAAGTCCCTAACCAAGGGCGGGGCTTCCTGCAGAACGCTGGCGTCCCGCTTATCCAGAGCCGCCCTGAAAAATTGCATCGCCTTTTCTTGTCCAAGGGGCGCAAGCTGTTCGATCACCGCATCGGCTTCGGGGTCTCCGATCATCGTGTGGGCGATGTAATTCGCTGCTCTCTTTGGGTCGAGGGCACGGGCTTTTTCATAACCTGTCGTGTAGCAGGACGGCATTTCCATCGAATGCGAACCTTTGATTCCGTGACCTTCGCCTCGCAAAGGCAACCTCCGCAGGATTCGCACTGCAGCGTGCGTTCAATGGTGCGGCACAGAGGAGTCTCCAAGAGCACGGTCCAGCGGTGGTTCGACCTGTCTGCCGTTCAGCCCAATCGCCAGCAGCATTTCAAGATTTCTAACGCCCCCTTCTTCGTCGAGAAAGTCCCCGACATCGTCGGTCTCTACCTCAATCCCCTGACCAAGCCATCGTGCTCTCGGTCGATGAGAAAACCCAGGTTCAAGCTCTTCAACGAACTCGGCCCATCCTCCCCATGGGCCTCGACTACCTCGAAGGTGTCTTTCTCGTAGTTGCGTGATGTGCCTTGAACCTCTTGGCTGGCAGTAAGACAGCAGATAGTCTCCGCTTCCAGTCCGAAACGACGCTCAGAAACCGCTCCTATAAAAGACCTCTACAGGGCCTCCCCCGTCCGCCACACGCGCCCACACCAACGAGACGCCCACACGGAACACCTCGTCGCAATCGGCTCCTTGTATGGTTGTTCGACGACCTGTCCAGATGAACCGACCCAGCCATGGGATTCTGTATCCGGTGCGAACCTGAATCGATCGACCGGAACATTCCGCACAGAGACTGAATTTTCCGGGAGCGACGACGCCACCATGAATCAGTTGCCACGAACCGTTTACGATAATCATCCTTGTGTTGCAGGCTCCTCCAAACCACACGCAACAGGGTTAGGGACCTTCAAGAGAAAGCCGTCCGGTTCGCGTTCGCCCAGGTTCAGGCCGATCAAACTGGCCGACATGCCATCCGGCCTGGAAACCGCTTCCTGGAGTTCCCAATGACCTTACACCGCCTTCACCAGAAATATTCCCGGTATGGCAATCCCCTCACCGTGGATAACCCGGACGGAGCGTGACTAACTGCTTCTGCTGTTGTCTGTTTCGAACGCGGAGGCGATTATAGAAAACTCGGGTGATTTCGGAGTGATGACACACGCGATTCTGGTGAGAATATGGTGATTTCTTGCAAGGATTGGCCTGATGTCACCTCTCACCACCCGCTCGCACAGTGGTTTTGGAGGAGGTCAGGATCACGCCGCGCGACTGATGGGTGGGAAACAGCAATGGGTGGAAAGAACCAACGAGGTGAAGAAACAGCCCTTGCCGTTCAGCATACGGCCGGTGAGAATCGCTTTCGGCGTGGGGAAACGAATGGTGTTGTCTGAGCCGGATCTCCTGAAGATCTCGCTGGGCTGAGATCCGATGCTGCCAAGCAATCCAGCGAGGGTGCCTACCTACTACGTCAGTAACCTTCTCGAACCCACAGCGTGAACGGTGAGTCTATTCAAGGATGCCTGCGCTTTTTACTGCAACTCGGAAGTCAGGTCCGGAAATGCTGATCTCTTTACACATTTCGTAGAGTCGGGACCGCAGGCGCTCGCCGATACGTTCGGCGAGGGTTTCCTCGCCGAAGACTCCCGTCCCGTCACCGGACAGGTCGCGCGCCGGAGCTCGATCGGAGAAGTTTGAGGTGATGAGGGTCGTACGTTTCTGGTTATAGCGGTGGTTGATGATGTAGGCGAAGGTATCTCTGACCCACTGGGAGGGCCGCTCCGCTCCGAGATCGTCGAGCACCACGATTTCTGATTTCAGGACCGGGACGAGAATCTCGGCCTCCGTCATTGCAATATCAGGCCTGAACGACCTCTGAATGGTTTTCAGCAACTCCCGAAAATCGCAAAAAACACCGGCGACGCCATGGCGCAGGACCAACGCTCTAAGAATCGCCACTGCAAGATGGGTTTTGGCCACACCACAAGGGCCCAAGATAAGGAGTCCGCAATCCACTCGAGCATAGTTCTCGACGAACTGCACGGCTGTTTTCTTGGCCAGTTTCAACGCCGGCGTTACCGGTTCCAGGTTTTCAAACGCGCATTGCTCTTAGCGCGGAGGAATATGGGCCGCTTCAATCAGCCACTACAGCTTGCCCTGCTCCTGGCACGGGCAGCGCGCCACGCCTTGGCCCGCCTCTGACGCCACCCTCTTCCAGCCACTTCCTCCACGTTCAGGACATTCCGCTGCGGCCGCCACGTCGCTACCTCCCGTCGACACGCATGAAACTGAATGTACCGCAACAAGGCCAAGGCGTAGCCCGTGGCCCAATTTCCGCTCCACCAAGTCAACTCGTATAATTGTCAAACAACCATGGAGGCCACCATGCCGACGGCAAAAGCCCAACAGGGCCAACCTGGCCCCATCGATCTTCAATTTCGCGGACACTTCGCGGTTCCCAGGCAAAACGCCCTCGACCAGGTGGCGTGGGAAAAGCGTGCGGCCAGCATCACGAATGGCGCCGGTGAGGTCGTCTTTTAGCAGGAGGACGTCGAAGTCCCCAAGAGCTGGTCCATGCTGGCGACCAACGTGGTCGCGTCGAAGCACTTCCGCCGGGTCGGAAAGGACAAAACGCGCAAGATCAGCGTCCGGCAGATCATCACGAGAGTGGTCGATACCCTCAACCACTGGGGTCTGAAGCAGGGCCATCTCGGGTCCGAGGCGGACGCTACCGCATTTCGGTCCGAACTGGGGACGTTGCTGGTCCATCAGATGGCTTCCTTCAACAGCCTCGTCTGGTTCAACCTTGGGGTGGTCACAAAGCCTCCGTGTTCGGCCTGCTTCATCAACTCGGTCGAAGACTCCATGGAATCGATCCTTGAACTGGCGAAAACAAGGGGCAGGATGTTCAAGGCCGGCTCCGGCACGGGATCCGAGTCGGGCGACTGCGAGCAATCCCATTCCAATTTCTTGGCAACGCGCTGAAGCGATTTTGCCTTCGAGATCATTGCGTCACGATCCCAAATTACGTCTCGCCGTTCGCTGGCTGAATTCATGATTTGCACTTGAGTTGCGAAGAGTCCGGCAGCGCTGCAAGCGGCGTGAGCATCACTGCCACTTCCCTTCCCCGTCGCGCTTCAGTGGCTCGGTAGGTTCTGGGTCCGATTCCCGCGGCGGACCGAACACTCGACCCCATCACCCCTTGTCCGGCTTGGCCATGCGGTAGCCGACTTGGCGCTCGTTAAAGATATAGGTGGGTTTGGCTGCATCGTCGCCCAGCTTGCGCCGGAGCTGCTTGACGATGCCGCGTAGCGATCGCCGGTCACCGGATTCCGACTGATTCCATACCTGGCCCAGCAGCGACGCGTAGGTCATGATTCGCCCGGCATTGACCGAGAGTACCCGCAGCACTTCGTATTCGGTGGCCGTCAGTTGCACAGCCCGGCCAGCCACCTGCACCCGGCGGTCCTCGTAGTGAATGGTCAGACTCCCCGAGCGGAAGGGTTCAGGTGTTTCATGGTGCCGGCGTAGCGCCGCCCGGACTCTCGCCACCAGTTCCGTCGGTGAGAAGGGCTTGACCACGTAATCGGCGGCGCCCAGCTCCAGCGCCCGGGCAATCGTCTCGTCTCTGCCGTAGACCGAGACGAAGATGACCGGCAGATCGGCGATTTCGGAGACGCGCTGCATCAATTCGATTCCGTCCGTCCCAGGCAGCATCAGATCCAACAGAAGCAGCCGGGGTTTCTTCGTCTCAATCAGACGGGGTACTTCCCTCGGGTCGCCGGTCAACAGCGGGGAGTAACCGGCCGCCGCGAGGGCTTCCCGAACGTAGCGGAGCGTCTGCGGGTCGTCGTCGACCACCAGGACGGGCACATCCTCCTGTCCAACTCGGCGCGGATGCGAAGCGGGCCTGACCGAGCCGGCGCCGGTGTCCTCGGCCACCGGAATCGTGAAGGTGAACCTCGTGCCCAGACCCGACCCGGCGCTCTCGGCCCGGATGCGTCCCCCGTGGGCCTCCACCAGACCCTTGCAGATGGCCAGACCCAGCCCGGACCCCCGGATCCCACGATCGCCGCCCATTCGTACGTGCTTGCGGAACAGTTGCGGCAACAGTTCCGGCGGCATTCCCTCGCCTTCGTCCGATACCGAGATCGCCACCTCAACCCCCTGGTGGACCGCAGCAACTCGGATCGGAGAGGACTCGGTAGAGAACCGGCCGGCGTTCGACAAGAGATTGTTCATGACCTGGACGATGCGCTGCCGGTCGGCCATCACCCGGGGGAGATCCAACGGCAGGTCGATCTCGACGGCGTGCCGACCTCCTCCGCTCAGGAATGTTTTCCTGGCTTGGTCCACCAGGCCGGCCACCCCTGCCGCCTCGGGCGTGACCGAGAGTGTGCCTGCCTCGATATGCCCCGCGTCCAGCAGATCGCTGATCAAACCCCGCATGTGATTGGCCTGTTGTTCGATAATGCGAAAAAACTGTCGAATCTCGGCCAGGGCCGGCGCCGGAGAGGCCTCCAGCACCGTGGAAGCCGAACCCTTGATCGCGGCCAGCGGCGCCCGCAACTCATGACTCACCAGGCTCAGAAACTCCGCCCGAGACCGCTCCATCTCCTCCAGCGGCGCCATGTCCTGCAGGGTGACCACCACCGACTCGATCACACCATCCTCGGATTGGATCGGTGTCACGTTCACCAGCGTGGTGACGCTCCGACCGTCAGGGACCTCCAGTACGATCTCCTCGGCCCGCAACGTCTTCGCACTGCTCAGCAACTGCGCGAAGGGAGACTCTTTCAATGAAAACTCCCGTCCGTCTGCGTACCGGCACTTCAATATCTCCAGCAACTGCTCCGCCGACTGTCCCGGGGCGACCAACCCGTCGACAATTCGCCTCGCCTCCCGATTGAACAACACCGGCCTAACGGTCCGCGCATCGAACACCGCCACCCCCACCGGCGAGGTGTCGACCAGGGCCTCCAGGTCGGCCCGGGACCGATGCTCGTCACGGTAAGTGCGCGCGTTGGCGATCGCCGTGGCCGCCTGGGCGGCGAACAAGACCAGAACCTCCTCGTCCTCGCTGCTGAATTCCCGTCCCCCCGCCTTCCCGGCCAGAACGAAGTTGCCCACATTGACGCCGCGATGACGCATCGGCGTCGCCTGGATGGTCCTGGGCACGATCGGGTGCGGGGAAAAGTCAAGCGACCGGATGTAGCTGTGCAGATCCGTCAGTCTCAACGCCCCCTCAAGGTCGCGGAAATGTTCGAACAACCGCAGCCCGCCGGCCCAGTCCAGCAGCTGGCGGCGCTCGTCCGGAGTGAAGCCCGAAAAGAGGTAGTCCTCGGGCTGTCCCGAGTCGCTGATGGTCGTGATCGCACCCCAGCTGGCGCCGGTGAGCACGCGGGCACTTTCCACAATCTCGGTCAAGACGATATCCAGGTCGAGGCTGGCGCTGATACGCAGGCTGGCCGCGCTCAGCTTGGAGATGCGGTCCCTTAGCCTCTCGTTCTCTTGTCTCAGCTCGTCGGAACTGTTCAAGTCAACCCTCATTGGCCGAACTGTCACGAGTGCAATTCACTTGGAATTCACTTTAGAGCTCCATCCCTTCATTATGGCCTCGCAGCCTCGAAGTTATGGAGAGAGCAACTGAAAACGCGGCCCGATCACTCGACCAGAACCAGCGATTCGCCCGCGTTGACCGCCTGACCCTCCGCCACCCGAACGGCCTGAATCCGGCCCGACTTGGGAGAGGTCAGCTCGTTCTGCATTTTCATGGCTTCCACCACCACCAACCCCTGCCCTTGGCTGACTTCTTCTCCCTCGGCCGCCAGGATCCTGACCACCTTCCCGGGCATGGGAGTCGATACGGCCATGGGTCCGGCGGCTTCCGCCCCGCCCGAGCTCAAGGGGCGGTCGCGGCGCGGGTCGACCAGGGCCACCTGGAAACTCTCCCCATCCACGACCACCTGAAACCCGCCGGCATTCGGACTCACGCTGACATCGTGGGAGCGGCCCTCCACAATCAGGGAAAAAGCATCTTCCGACAACTGTGAGACGTCGACTTCCAGAGACTTCCCCCCGAACTCCACCCAGGCCCGCGCCCCGGAACGCTTCAGGCGCAACTTCTGGCGCCGTTCCTCAAGCACCAACTCATAAGTGGCTTCGACCTGCTCCACCGGACGCCTCCCCCCTCTTCCGCTTGAAGCCTATCTCCGCAGTCCGTTCCAGCGCCCCCACAGCTTCCACGGGCTCTCCCGGGGTTCCGCCGGGACGGTGTCCACGGCTCGAGCACGGCTGGCAAACAGGGCGGCGCCGATGACCGCCACCTCCCGCAACTCTTCCCGGCCAGGCACAGACCGGGCGGGGCGATAGAACTTTTCGATGAAATCGGTGCTGAGCTCCGCCGACAGAAATTTCGGATGGGCCAGAATGGTCCGGAAGAAGGGGATGGTTGTCTTGATTCCCGAGATCCGGTACTCCCCCAAAGCCCGATCCATGCGGCTGATGGCCTCGGAGCGGGTTTCCGCCCAGGTCACCAGCTTGGACAGCATCGGATCGTAAAATACGGGAACTTCCCAACCCTGGTAGATGCCGCTGTCTTCCCGGACGCCGGGGCCGGAGGGCTGCCGCAGGCTCCGGATCAGCCCAGGCGAGGGCAGGAAGCCCTGTTCAGGATCCTCGGCATAGATGCGGCATTCCAGCGCCGTACCGCGCCAGGACACCTCCTCCTGGCTCAGTTCCAGGGGTTGGCCGGTGGCAATCTGAATCTGTTTTCTGACCAGGTCCAGCCCGGTGACCATCTCGGTAACCGGGTGCTCGACCTGGAGTCGTGTGTTCATCTCCAGGAAATAAAAATGCTGCTGCGCATCCACCAGGAATTCAACGGTTCCGGCATTGCGGTAACCGCAGGCTCGAGCCATGCTGACGGCGGCCTGACCCATTCTGGCCCGCAAGTCCTCGGTCATCACCGGCGATGGGCATTCCTCGATGACTTTCTGATGGCGCCTCTGTATGGAGCACTCCCGTTCTCCCAGGTGAATGGTGTTTCCGTGGTTGTCGGCCAGAACCTGGAACTCGATATGGCGGGGGC
>JAPVWS010000469.1 GCA_027493295.1 Candidatus Versatilivorator vitaminiformans
CACTTCGCTGGGGTGAAAGAAGTAGGGTCCCGGACTGATGTAGTTGAGCTGGAGCTCGAGGCCGTCGATGGGGTAATTCCGGGCGACCTCTTCAATCAGCGCGAAGCGCTCACTGCGTACCTCCTCGTGCTTGAAATCCAGATTGGATGCCCCCGGGAAATTGGGTAGATCTCCCTTGGCTCCAATCTCCAGGTGCCTGTTTTCAAGGCGAAATTTCGAGGTGCGCACATCCTCCTCGATGGAGGCGCCGCGCTGTCCCTGATTGAGCAGCAGGGTGGGGTAGAGCAGCATCCCCTTGGCATGGGCTCGTTCGCAGCAGACCCCCAGCGGATCGACGCCCTGGTCCAGGGCCGCACGCACGTTCTGCCCGGCGCGGTGGAAGACGGCGTGGGTCCACTTGTCCACCGGGTCCCCCCACACCTCGCTCACCTTGGTGTCGTGAAAGACGGTGCGCCCGTCGCCCAGGCCCAGGCAGACCGCCTCCACCGAAGTACCCACCAACTCGTCCACCGGCGCCTGGAACTGGCGCTTGGACATGGGCGGCTCGTAGTGGTAGACCAAATCGTGCCGGCTGTCGTTGAAGTAGAGGATGCGGGGCTTTCTTCTCCCCGAGCTGGTGCGCTTGGCCGCAGCGACGGCTGGGCCGGCCGTGGCAGCGGAAGCCGCCAGGCTGGACACCAGGCCGGCACCCAGGGTGCGCTTCACGAAGTCTCTTCTGATCACGGAGTTCTCCTTTCCCCAATCGGTTGGGACATGCAACAGGAAGCTCGGCAGGCGGTTCGCAGAGGCGGCGTCGCCCCCAAGCCGAGGTTGTTCGATCCCGTGTTCTACGGCGACTGCATCCTGGTGTCTACCCGCAGGTTGTTGGTCACCGAGAAGACCCCGCTGACTCCGTTGGCCTTGATGCCGGCGAGGTTTTTGTCTTCCTGGCTGGCGACCAGACCCACCAGGATGATGTTGCCGTGTTTGACGATGATGTGTATGGGATAGATCCCCAGAGGCTCCCGCTCAAAGTAGAGGATCTCGTGCTCGTTGCGAGTAAAGGCTCTCCAGGTCTCGCCGCCAAACCCGTAGCCGGCCAGGCCCTGATCCTTGTAGATGGCCCGGAAGACGGCCATGCGGATGCGGTCGTCGTTGGTTGAGGCCGGCAGCACTTCGATCTGATTGTCCACCTTGTCCACACCGGCGACCCTGGACACTTCCCGCTCCGCCCAGTCCTTCAAGAGGGGGCGAAAGGCGTAGCCGCCCAGCGTGACGCGGTCTTCTTCCAGTTCAAAGACCAGGTGGTCGAACACGCCGTAGTAAGGAAGCTCCGCCAGCACCTTCTGGATCTTTTCCACCAGCTCTGCCCGAACCGGCTGTTGGGGAAGGGCCTGACCGACTCCCACCAACCACAGCAGAGCCGCTGCCACGGCCAGACGAACCAAAGAGCTCGATTGCCGCATGGTTTCTCCCTGAGATCTCCTCGGGGCGGGCCACAAGCCTGGTGAGCGTGCCGGAGTTGACTTTCCCAACGACCGGGTCAGTGCACGATCCTGCCGCTCTTGCGCCACGGCTTCCAGCGCACGGCCTGCAGCGTGTGACCTTCGCTCCCAGGCCGGCCATTCCTTCCCAGAGCGCCATCGCCCGCAACCGTGATGATGGTCCCGTCACTGCCGGCCACCGCACTGCCGTAGCCGTGGCCCTTCATCAGGATGTAGACCTCCGGCTCCCAGGACCTGCCCCGGTTCCAACTGATCCTGGCCCGAACATCGCCCCCATTATGGTAGGGGTAGCGATTTTCGTAGACGGCCACGATCCCTCCGCCGGGAAGTGAAGCCAGCGTGCCGTGAGCCTGGCCGAAGGTCCGGGTCAAGGGCCTGAAGTGACGCCAGGTGCGTCCGCCGTCGTTGGAATTGGCCAACTGGATGGTCTTGCCGCCCAGCCGGGAGTTGGGAACGCCTCGAATGGCTGCCAGCACCCGCAGCCCTCCCAGGGAAACCAAGCCTGTTTCGGCGGCGGTGCCCTGAATCAGGGTCGGCTCTCCCCAGGTGAGCCCCTGGTCCCGGCTTCGCAAGAACACTTCAGCGAAGCGATCCGAGTGCTCCCCCTCCAACCCGGGATTGTAGGCGTCCAGGGCTGCCAGCAGGGTGCCGTCTCCCAGGGCGATGATGGAGTTGCCGTCGCCTGTCAGCGCTCGATAGCCGGGAGGGGGGCTGAGCGGATGGCTGCTCTCCCAGTGCTCTCCTCCATCCCTGGAACGGGAGACCACCAGGGGACGCAATTCGTGCTTGCCGGCGGTGACCGCCGGATTTTCCACCAGCTCGGACATCACGGGCGGTAAACCGGTGGCGGCGTGGCAGACCAGGATGTAGGGTCCGGCCGCGCCGAAGGCCTGGGCGGCAACCGGTTCGCCCCCCGTGTCGGGCAACCCCTCAAGCCGCCTGCCGGTCCAGCTCCTGCCGTCATCATCCGACCGGTAGAGATAGGTGCCGAAGCCGGCGTAGAGGGTTCCATCCTCGGTCCTGACCACCCGGCCGTCCAGCCGCCAGGTGGAGCCTGGCACTGGCAGGCGCAGGCGTTGCGCCGGAAGGGTGCCCAGCTCCCGGTGCACCGGCCTGAAATCTCCCTCGCCCGACATGTTGGTTCCGGGCCTCAGATAGGGCTCGGCCTCGACCACGCGGATCGCATAATCCAGGGAAGGGGCGGCCCAGCTGGTGAGCGGGTTTTCCTGGGCGGTCAGGCTACCGGGCAAAAGAATGGCGGCAGCCAGGAAAAAGGGGACTGGCGTTCGAGAAAACATGTGGGCACCCATGAGGGAACGGGCAATGGAAACAGAAGGAATCAAGGCCATCAAAGCCTAGCACAGTCTGTACCCACGAGCCTTTTAAATGGCGCTGGCCAAGGCACTGAAGATAAACTGCCATTCACCGTTACAATGGCGCCCCGGCGACCCGGTGGGAAGTGCGGGTTCAGACGGACAATTGCCGGTCCCGCTCAAATCAGGCGCTTCGCCGACAAGGAGAGAAAAATGAAACGGTTGTGGATACTGCCGGCCTTGCTTGGTGTCGCAATGGCATTGAACGCCACCGCGGAACCCCCACCGCAGGCAGCCGCTGCGAAGATACTGAACAAATGGCTCGGCACCTGGAAGTCCCACACCGTTCTCAAGCCTGCAGCCTGGTCGCCCAAGTCCGAGGAACTTTCGGGCGCTTCAAAGTCGGTGTGGATTCTGGACGGCCATTTTCAGCAGGCGTCCAGCCGGAGCGGCGAGCATGAAACGCGCGAGATACATCGCTATGACGCCGGCAGCAGGAAGTACCACAAGTGGACCTTCAATTCCGATGGCTCGCACAGCTTCTGGATTGGCGATTGGGACGAAGATAGCTCGACCATGACCTGGAAGTACGTCGATTTCGGCGCAGGCATCGAAGGGAAAATTGTGGATCGATTCACCAGCGACGGAAAATACGAATCCACAGTTATGATGAAGGACCGTGCGGGCACCGTGCTCCTGGATATTCGCGCCGAACATGTTCGCACCGGGAAGCAGGTTGAGTAGCACACGGAGAGGTGTGCCGGTCTGTTGGACAGGATGCCAGGTTCGTCCACGGAAGGTGTGGAGATAGCTTCACTGCGGGCCTCACCGGGTCCATCCTCTTCACGGCTCGGGAAGGTCGGGAGAAGCTCACCGTAGTCGATCAGGGAAATGGATGTGGCAAACGGCATCGTCACCACATTTCCTGTCGTGTCGCTGGTAATATCTGCCCTGGTCTGTCCTGGCCCCAAGGAACACGAAAAGGCAAAGAAGGAGCAATTATGGAATACACGGCTGTCGTAAAGCATCGCGGCGAGTGGTGGATTGGCTGGATTGAGGAAGTCCCCGGCGTGAATTGCCAGGAAACCACACATGAGGAGTTGATGCAAAGCCTTGCCGAAGCGCTCTCCGAAGCACTTGAACTCAACCGTCAGGACGCCCTGGCCGCTGCGGGAGACGACTACTTTGAGGAGAAGGTCGTTGTTGCATGAAGAGGATTGACCTATTGAGACACCTTCGAAGGCAGGGCTGCGAACTGGTCCGTGAAGGGGGACGACACTCTTGGTGGCGAAACGATCGCGGTGATCGGCGATCTGCCATTCCTCGCCACCGGGAAATTGACGACATTCTGGCTCGGAAGATCTGCCGGGATCTCGGAGTCGATCAAGCCCAATAAAGAAGCGCAAGGGTGGGGGCCTCTTCCATGAACATTGGCATCGTCGGAGCAGGCATCTTCGGCATGGCGGCCGCGCTGGAGCTGCGCCGGCGTGGCCACCGAGTGACCCTTTTCGAGCGCGGCCGGATCCCCAATCCCGAGGCCTCCAGCACCGACGTTTCCAAGTGCATTCGCCGCACCAACTACCCGCACCAGACCTACGTGGAGCTGGCGACCCGGGCAGCCGTCCAGTGGCAGGAGTGGCACCAACGCACCAGTCGCTCCATCTACTTCCAGACCGGCCAGGTGATCGCGCTGAGCGGCTTCGGACCGGAGCACCCGTCCCTGACCGGCTGGGAGACTCTGAGCCGCCTGGCAACCGATATCCGTGAGTTGACGCTGAAGGAGGCGGAAGATCGTTTCCCCCAGTTGGTTTTGACCGGCCAGGATCGCCTCTTCTACGATCCCTGGGCCGGCTACCTGCGCAGCGGCCAGGCGCTGGAGGACCTGGCCGGGCTGGCCCGGGACTCGGGAGTCACTCTTCGCGAAGACACCCCGGTGGAGGCTGTGGAGGAGACCGCCGACGGCGCCAGAGTTTGCTGGGAATCCGGCAGGCAGGATTGTGACCGGGTGGTGGTGGCGGCCGGGCCCTGGCTGGCGGAGCTGCTGCCGGCCATGAGAATCCGGATTCGCCTCACCCGGCAGCAGATGGCTTTCTTTGTCCCCACCGATCCAGCGCCCTTCCGGCGGGGACGCTTTCCTGTCTGGTCGATTCTTTCGCCGGGCAATCTCTGGTACGGCTTCCCCTACCTGCACGAGGGATGGGTAAAGGTGGCGGAAGACAGCAAGGTGGACGACACCCGCGCGGATGTCTCGCGTGAACCCACGGCCGAGTTCCTGGACTGGGCGCGGGAGTTCGTGGCCCGGCACATCCCTGCTCTCAGCCGGGGAGAACTGGCGGGTGGCCGCTCCTGTCTCTACACCAACATGGCCGACATGGAAGACGAGCAGTTCGTCATCGACTGGGCCCCAGGCCGGGAACGGGTGCTCATCGCCGGGTGCGGCTGCGGCCACGGCTTCAAGTTCGGCGGCTCCATCGGGCCTGTGATCGCCGATGCGCTGGAGGACCGGGAGAATCCCCTGGGGGATCTGTTCCGGATTGGAACCCGGTTCAATCAGGAAGAAAAGGAGTGACTGTTATGGACGCCAGCAAGGTCTACGACGAAGCCATCGTGATCGACGGCCTGAGCATCAGCAACTGGGAGAGCGATGCCGTCTTCCAGCGCCTGCGGGCCGGCAACATCACCGCCATCAACGCCACCGTGGCCACCTGGGAGAACTTCCAGCAGACCATGGCTCACCTGGCCAAGTGGATGCGGCGCTTTCGCGAGCGCCAGGACATCCTGCAGGTCAAGGAGACGGCCGATATCCACACCGCCAAGAAGCTGGGAAAGACCGGAATCATCCTGGGATTTCAGAACGCCTCGCCCATCGAGAACGAGCTGGACCGGCTGGGGTTGTTCCTGGCCCTGGGGGTGCGGGTCATTCAGCTCACCTATCACGAGACCAATCTGCTGGGGAGCGGTTGCTGGGAGCGGTTCGACAGCGGCTTGAGCAACTTCGGGGTGGATGCGGTGCGTGAAATGAACCGGCTGGGCATCCTCATCGACCTGTCCCACGTGGGCCCCAAGACCACCATGGAGGCCATCGAGATGTCGGAGCAGCCGGTCGCCATCACCCACGCCAACGCCCGCAGTTTCTACAACCACCCGCGCAACAAGGAGGAAGACGCTCTCAAGCTGCTGGCCGAAAAGGGAGGTGTCGTGGGCGCCACCTCCTACACTCCCTTCCTTCCCAAGGGGTACGATTCAACGCTGGAGGATTTTGTGGACGCCCTCGACAACATGGTGGAGCGGATCGGCCTGGACCACGTGGCCATCGGAACCGACTCCACCCACGATCAGCCGCTGGAGTTCTGGCACTTCATCGTCTCCCAGCAGGGGACCAAGTTCCCCTCCACCTTCGCCGACGGCTCGGTGCCCTACACCGAGATAAACTTTCAGCCCAAGGGGATCGACACCCCGGCGGAGTTCCCCAACCTGGCCGAGGCGCTCGCCAAGGCTGAAGCTCTTCGAGAGGGTGTGGAACCCTTAACCGACCGCTGCCTGCCTCACGTATTTGCGCAGCACCTTGGAGCCGGGCGGGGCCTGGCGCTTGGTGTAGGAAAAGGTGACCTGGCCCACGTAGATGTCCCCGTGGGAATCCACCGCCACCGAATGGGGAGAGAAAAAGCGTCCCGTGCCGTAGGGGTCGTCCTCGCACCACTCGGCCAGGATGCTTCCGTCGGCTGCCCTGACGGTCATGCGGGCGGCGGGCTTGTCCAACCGGGCCTCGCGCCCATACATGAAGATACCGCCGATTTCGGCCACGCAGAAGTTCTGCTCCCGATCCTGGCATAAATCGTTGGGCCACCACACTTCGGTCCACTGGTCCAGGAATTCTCCCTCGGGCGAGAAGATCTGGATGCGGCAGTTCTGTCGGTCGGCCACATAGACCTTTCCCTCCGGATCCACGTA
>JAPVWS010000047.1 GCA_027493295.1 Candidatus Versatilivorator vitaminiformans
CCGGGTCATCTCGGTCATGGAATCGGTCCCCGGGGTGGAGTCGGTCATTCCCATCCAGCAGCCCTTCAAGCTGGTGGGCAGGGAGTTGAAGCAGGAGCGGACCGTTATCCGGATGGACGGTTTCACCATCGGGGGGGACGAGTTCGTGGTCATGGCCGGCCCCTGCTCGGTCGAGTACCGGGAACAGCTCATGAAGACGGCTGAAAGCGTCAAGGCCGCCGGCGCCAAGGTTCTTCGAGGCGGGGCCTACAAGCCGCGCACCTCTCCCTACGATTTCCAGGGCCTGGAGGAGGAAGGGCTCAAGCTGCTGGCGGAGGCTCGTGAGCGAACCGGACTCAGGATCATTACCGAGGTCGTCAATACGGAGAATGTCGACCTGGTGAACGAATACACCGACATCTTCCAGGTCGGAGCCAGGAACATGCAGAACTTCGCCCTGCTGAAGCGGTTGGGCAGGACCCGAAAGCCGGTCCTGCTCAAGCGGGGCATGATGTCGACGCTCAAGGAATTCCTCATGTCCGCCGAATATATCGTCTCCCAGGGGAATTCCGAGGTCATTCTGTGCGAGCGCGGCATCCGCACCTTCGAGACCTACACCCGCAATACGCTCGACATCTCGGCCGTACCGGCCCTGCAGCAACTCTCCCACCTGCCGGTGGTGGTGGACCCCAGCCACGGCACCGGCAAACGCAACCTCATTGCTCCCGTTTCCAACGCGGCAGTGGCCGTGGGCGCAGGTACGTGACCGTGGATGGGCGCAGCCTGTAAACGAAATCCGGTGTGGGCCGGGGGACGAGCTCAGCCGGCAGCGCCGACTACGGCAGCACGCGCCGGGGCGCGAGACGACCGACTGCCCGGTTTGAAGCGTCTGTACTCGATCATCTGAGCCACCACGCTCACGGCGATTTCCTCGGGCAGAATGGCATTGATTTCAACCCCCATGGGGGATTGGACCCGATCCAGCGCCTCCTGGGAAATACCCTCCTCCCGCAGATTCCGAAACAACGTCCTTTTCTTGACTTTGCTTCCGATCATGCCGATGTAGCGCGCACGGGTGCGGGCCGCCCAGCCCAGGACGGTCTGGTCTTCCTGATGGCCGCGGGTAACGATCACGATGTAGGAAAACTCGTTGGGATGGATGGCTTCAAAAGCGGCCTCGAAGCTCTCCGAGTAGATCTGAGTGGCTTCGGGAAAACGCTCGGCGTTGGCGTACTGGGGGCGATTGTCGATGATGACCGAGTTGAAGCCGGCCAGCACCGCCACCTTGGAGATAAACTTGGAGACGTGGCCGGCCCCGAAGATATAGACGGTGGGAGTGGCCAGGATGGGTTCCACGAAGACCTCGACCTTGCCGCCGCAGATCAGTCCGGCCTCCAGGTTGGAAGTGTCCGTAAGGTCGAAGAGCAGCCGCTTGGGCTTTTCCGCCAGCATCACCTGGCGGGCAGCCTTCCAGACGTCGTTTTCCACGCAGCCGCCACCAACCGTGCCCAGGGTGGAACCATCCTCGCGCACCAGGATCTTGGCGGTTTCAAAGCTCGGCACCGACCCCCGGATCTGAATGATGGTGGCCAGGGCCGCCCGTTGGCCCTGATTGCGCAGGCGGGTGATTTCTTCGTAGATGTCGACGTTCCTGGAGGTGGTCATTCCGGGTTCCTCTTCGATGGGGACGGTCTGCGTTGCGGCCCCGAGTCGTCGCGGGCCGACGTGGATGCCAGTATAAACCAACTGGAGTGGAGAGTGGAGAATGGAGAGTGAAGAGTGGAGAGTGGAGAGTGGAGAGCGGAGGGTTCCAGGAACGGGCAAGCGCCCTGTGACGTGGGTACAATCTTAAGACGGCTGCGTCGAGATCAAATGGATGAGCCCTTTGCAAAGTTCGGCAGCGGGACGTTTGCCGGGAATGGCCACAATAGGCACAAAAACACAAATTGTGTCCTTTGTGCCTTTTGTGGTTAGACAGCATTTTTCACCAGGTCGCAACCGATTGAAAATGGCAGAACCTCAGGTTTGCCGGCAAGATGACCTGACCCGCTACGGATCTTGCAAAAAGTTCATATGCCTTACGCATTGATTAAATCACTCACCACTCACCACTCACCACTCACCACTCACCACTCTTCACTCATCACTCTCCACTCTCCGCTCTCCACTGTCTTCAGGTAGAATGGCGTCCACCAACGAGACGAGGGGGTGTTCGAGATGAAAATGTTCTTGGCGGACCAATGGGTCGAGAGATCGGAAAAGATCGAAGTGAGAAATCCTTACGACGACAGCGTGGTCGATACCGTGCCTCGGGCCAGCTTGGCGGACGTGGACAGCGCGCTGGAGACCGCCCGGCAGGGGGCGGACCTCATGAGGCGCATGGACGCCTACGAGAGGTATGAATTGCTGGCCAAGGCTACGCGCTTGGTTGAAGAGCGCAGCGAGGACCTGGCCAGGACCATTACCCTGGAGGAAGGCAAGATCATCGGGGAGGCCCGGGTGGAGGCCTCGCGGGCCGCCCAGACCCTGGAGGTCTCGGCCGAAGAGGCGAAACGGGTGACGGGCGAGATGATTCCGCTGGGCGGCGCGCCCGGCTCGGGCAATCGCCTGGGGTTCACCCTGCGGGTTCCCTGCGGCGTGGTAGCGGCGGTAACGCCGTTCAATTTTCCGCTGAACCTGGTGGCCCACAAGGTGGGTCCCGCTCTGGCCGCCGGAAACAGCGTGATCATCAAGCCTGCCAGCGACACTCCGCTGTCCGCGCTGAAGCTCACCGAGATCATGCTCGAAGCTGGATTCCCGCCGCCGGCCGTTCAGTGCATCACCGGAGGCGGAGGCCGCATAGGGCGGGCCCTGTGCGCCGATCGGCGGGTCCGCAAAATCACCTTCACCGGCAGTAGGGACGTGGGGGAGGACATCTGCAAGACGGCCGGGTTGAAGAAGGTCACCATGGAGCTGGGCAGCAACGCCCCGCTGATCGTCATGCCCGATGCCGACCTGGAGAAGGTGTGTCAGGCCATCCTGGCTACCGGCTACAGCAACGCCGGTCAGGTTTGCATCAGCGCCCAGCGGGTTCTGGCGCTGTCCGACGTTTATGGAGAGCTCGGCGAGGCCCTGAGTCCCAAGGTGAAGTCCATGAGATTCGGTGATCCGCTGAGCGAGGGCGTCAGCATGGGACCGATGATCCGAGAGTCCGATGCCGAGCGCGTGGAGTCCTGGGTGCAGGAGGCCGTTTCAGGCGGAGCCCGGCTCCTGGCCGGCGGAGATCGTGACGGAACCCTGCACTCGCCGACACTGGTCGGGGACGTGGACCCCGCCATGCGAATTTCCTGCGAGGAGGTGTTCGGTCCGGCGGTGGCGCTCAGTTCCTGCGCGTCGGTGGATGAGGCTGTCAGGCTCGCCAACGATACCCACTATGGGCTCTCCGCGGGAATCTTCACCGAGAATCTGGATTGGGCCATGAAGTTTGCCCGCGAGGTGGACTCCGGCAACCTGCATGTCAATTGGGGTCCCCAGTGGCGAGCCGATCTGATGCCCTACGGCGGGCTGAAGGAGAGTGGATTCGGCAAGGAAGGCCCCAAGTACGCCATCCATGAGATGACGGAACAGAAAATGGTGGTATTGCACCTGAAGTAAGGCTGGGGAGCCCATGCGAATTCGAAAGGCAGTGATTCCGGCGGCTGGCCTGGGGACCCGGTTTCTTCCGGCCACCAAGGCCCAGCCCAAGGAAATGCTACCTCTGGTGGACAAGCCCCTGATCCAGTATGTGGTTGAGGAAGCCGTGGCCTCCGGCATCGACCAGGTGATCATCGTGACCGGCAGGGGCAAGGGTGCCATCGAGGACCATTTCGATGTGGCTTACGAGCTGGAAAGAACCCTGGAGGAACGAGGGAAGAGCGATCTGCTGCGGCAGGTTCGGGCACCTTCCAATCTGGCCACGGTCTCCTTTGTTCGGCAAAAGCAGGCGCTTGGGCTGGGGCACGCCGTGCTGACCGCCAGGGACTTGGTTGGCGATGAGCCCTTTGCCGTGCTGCTGGGCGATGACATCATCGACGCCCCCACGCCATGTGTCGGTCAGATGATGGAGGTTTTTGAGGAATACGGAACTTCGGTGCTGGCCACGCAGGCGGTGCACGGCCCCGCCATCAGTCAATACGGCGTGATCGAGGAAGAAGCAGTGGCGGGAGCCGCCCAGTCGGACGTCTTCAAGGTGCTTGACCTGGTGGAGAAGCCTCCCTTCGAGCAGGCGCCCTCCAACCTGGCCATCATCGGCCGTTACCTGCTGACACCGGAAATCTTCGAGGTTCTGGGACGGACGGTTCCCGACCGGGGCGGAGAGATTCAACTCACCCATGGGTTGCGCGGTCTACTGGACAGCCAGGCCATCCACGCTCTCCGTTTTGAGGGGAAACGTTATGACGCCGGCGACAAGCTGGGTTTTCTGGAGGCGACCGTCGGATTTGCCCTCAAGCGAGAGGATCTGGGCAAGCGGTTTGCGGAGTACCTGAGTCGACTGCGAGCCGAATCCGGAGCCGAGGCAGGTGGAAGTGGACCTGCTCCTGCGGCAGGAAAGAAAAGATTCGCCCCTCCCGAACCTGCCGGGAGGGGGAAAGCCTAGGTGTGCCTGAAAGCAGTGAAGTGAAAAAAAATTACTGGTCGGCTGCCCCGGAGAGGACAGCGAATAGATGGACTGACTTCGTTGCTGAAGGGGGCTCTTTTTCCTTCAGGAATCTCTGCTACCAGAGGATCCCCTTGTCACGCCCAGCGCGGGTAGAACAGCTTTCTAAATGGGCGTCACTGGAAACCGAGCTGAATTGATTTTGAGTGTAAACTATATTTCTTATCTGTCAAGTAAAAAAAATCACAAATACCTTTAGCGGGCCATGAAGCACATTGTAGTGGGGACGGCGGCAAGAGTACCCTGATCAAGGTGCTGACGGGAGTGGATCCTGACCGCCTCAAAGAGGAAAGGGAGCGGGGGATCACCATCGACCTGGGTTTTGCCAGTTTGCAGCTCGGCGACCGGTTGAGAGTGGGCTTCGTGGACGTTCCCGGCCACGAGCGCTTCGTCAAGAATATGCTGGCCGGCGTTGGAGGAATCGATGCGGTGCTGCTGGTGGTGGCGGCCAACGAGTCCATCATGCCGCAGACCCGGGAACACTTCGATATCTGCAGGCTTTTGTCCATCCCGCGGGGGTTGGTGGTGATCACCAAGTGCGATCTGGTCGAGAGGGAGATCGTCGAGCTGGTTCAGTTGGAGTTGCAGGACTATCTGCGCGGTTCCTTTCTGGAAGGAGCCCCCGTCATCCCCTTCGACGCATCCAGTCAAGAGGGACTGGATTCCATCCGGCAAGCCCTGACCGAACTGGGTGATGGACTGCCCCCCCGCAATCGGGATCTTCCCTTTCGGTTGCCGATCGATCGATGCTTCAGCACCAGGGGATTCGGAACGGTGGTCACCGGGACGCTGGTGAGCGGCACCATTCAAAAAGAGGGAGAAGTAGAGCTCTATCCGACCGGGAAGCGGTCTCGGGTGCGGCACCTCCAGGTCTATTCCCGGGAGGTCGATCAAGCCGAGGCCGGTCAGCGGACGGCCCTGAACCTGCAAGGGGTGGAGGTCGGCGAAGTCCACAGAGGCGTGCAACTCTCGGTTTGTGGGCGTTACCGGGCCGTCTCGCGCTGCGATTGCCGGCTCTCGCTGTTGGAGTCTTCGCCGGTGACGCTCAGAAATCGCAGCCGGGTGAGGTTCCACCTGGGCACCACGGAAGTGCTGGCCGAAGTCCGCCCCCTGAAACTGAAAACGCTGGCTCCCGGTCAAACAGGCATGGCGCACCTGGAGTTGGAGAAGCCGGTGCTGGCCCTGGTGGGAGATTCCTTCATCCTGCGGCGGACCTCTCCCATGATTACCGTTGGAGGGGGAGTGGTGCTGGATATCTTTCCGCCGCGACGCCGTCGAAGTCGGGACCTGGATCGGAGACTGGAGTTCCTTCAGGCCATGGAATCGGACGATCCGACGACCATGATCGGACGACTGACGGCCAGAGAGGCCGCCCGAGGCATTGACGAAGACGGGATCCTTTCTCAGCTGCCTGTTTCCAGGACCACCGTCCGCAAGCTCTTGTCCCGACTGGTTCAAGAGGGACAGGTATTCCGGCTGGCCCAACACCCCTTGCAAGTGATGGATCGAATATGCTTCGACGGCCTCTGCCGGCAGTCCCTGGCCCTCATCCGGGAATACCAGCAGCGCCAAGCACTGTCGGCGGGGCTCTCGAGGGAGCAGCTCCATTCCAGCCTGTTTGCCGGCGTTTCCCAGAGCGTGTTCAAGTCGGTGCTGGCTCACCTGTGCGACCGGGACCTGGTCGAGCTGGACCGGGACCGGGTGCGGCTCCGCGGCTCGGGCGTACGCTTGAGCGACGATGAGGCTCGGGCTCTGGACACCATTGAACAGGCCTTCCGCAGTGCGGGTCTACAGGTTCCCTCGATCGAGGAGGTCATCCGGGAAGTCGCCCTCCCGCAGGAACAGGCCAGGCGGCTGGTGGCACTGCTGACCCGCCAAAGGAAGCTGGTCAAGGTGAGCGAGACTCTCTTCTTCCACGCCGACTCCATCGAAGACGTCAAGAAGAAGCTGCGGGAGCACAAGAAGCGGGAAGACCGCATCGATGTCCCTACCTTCAAGAAACTGGCCGACGTTACCCGCAAGTACGCCATTCCTCTGCTGGAACACCTGGACCGGGAGCGGGTGACCCGCCGGGCCGGAGAATACCGGGTGATCGTTTAGCCGGTGGTTCCGGTGGAGCGGCGTAGGTGGCAGCGGTGGGTGATTGTGGCGTGGGGGGCGTTTATTTGGAGACGCAGTGCTTTCCCGAAGGGGTGCTTCCTACATTAAATCGTCGCGTCCACGCAGTGTCGTGACTTAAGGGAGAGCTGCGTAGCTGCGGTTGGC
>JAPVWS010000470.1 GCA_027493295.1 Candidatus Versatilivorator vitaminiformans
TTCCGGGCTGCCCTGCTGCCACTCGATGCCGGCGTAGACATCTTCGGTATTCTCCCTGAAGATCACCACGTTCATCTTCTCGGGAGCCCTGACCGGGGACGGCACCCCGTCAAAGTACTTCACGGGACGAACGCAGGCATAAAGATTCAGCACCTGGCGAAGGGTAACGTTCAAGCTTCGAATCCCGCCGCCGACCGGGGTGGTCAGGGGCCCCTTGATGGCCACCCGAAAGGTTCTGATGGCGTCCAGGGTATCGTTGGGCAGCCACTCTCCGAACTTGCGGTAGGCCTTTTCCCCGGCGAAGATCTCATACCAGCAGACTTTGCGCTCTCCGCCACAGGCCTTGTCCACGGCCGCGTCGAAGACCCGCACCGCCGCTTTCCAGATGTCTCGGCCGGTCCCATCCCCCTCGATGAACGGAATGATTGGATTGGCCGGGACCTTCAGTTGGCCGTGTATCAGCTCGATTTTCGATCCCTCTTTGGGGACCTCCACCCCGTTAAAGGACATGGGTGACTACCTTTCAAGAAGTGATTAGTAAAGAGTGGTTAGTGGATAGTTTCCAAAAGCGGAGTCGGAGCGGTCTGTCACGCTCTTCGCCGGGTCCGAGTCGTTCGCGACGGAGGCTTGCGACCACTTGTCGAATGGCTACGCCGAGATCGACAAAATGCTCGACGCGCTGATCAAATCAATAGGCCACCTGCCACCAGCAAGCTCCTGGGCAAAAGCAGGCCGCTTTGTAACATTTTTCACAAAAGACTGTCAAGGAAGGTAGGCGCCGCCATTCCCGTGATCGGGAGCGATATTCGAGCGTGACCATTCCTTCCATCAATGATCGCCCTGAAATCCGAGGCAGGCGGCTCCGTATATTCCGGCCCGACTGCCCAGACCGGATCTGAGAATCGGCCGCGGATCCGCCTGCTGCACGAAGGAGCGCCGCTTCACTTCCTCGAACATCGGCTTCTGAAAAGCGTCCCAGGCCGCGATGGCTCCGCCTCCCAGCACCACGGCCTCCAGGTCGAAGATGTGAATCAAGCTGGTGATGCCGATACCCAGGGCGGCGCCCATTTCCTGAAACACCAACCCGGCGGATGGATCTCCTTGCCGGGCCAGAGCGTAGACGCCATCGGCGGTGAGTGTTCCCTCCCCGTGTACCAGGCACTCCAGTTCTGGGCTGGCCTGACCGGAGTCCGCCAGTTCGGCAGCGCACCGTACCACCGCTGTCGCCGATGCATAGGCTTCCAGGCAACCCCGGTTGCCACAGTTGCACAAGCGCCCCTCCGGCCGAACGTTAATGTGGCCCAACTCGGCGGCCATCCCCTTGGCTCCGTGCCATATCCGGCCATTCAGGACCAAACCTCCTCCAATGCCGGTCCCCAGGGTTAGAAAGGCCAGGTGATTCATTTCCCTGGCGACCCCCATCCATTTCTCTCCCAGCGCCGCGGCATTGGCGTCATTTTCGAGAGAAAAGGGAACGTTCATCTCCTGGCGGATCCGGTTGCGAACATTAAATCCGGTCCAGCCCGGCAAGTTGGGAGCCGCGATCACCAGACCCAGGGGCAACCTCATGATTCCGGCCACCGCCACGCCAATCCCGGCCAGAGCATAACGTCCGTTCCAGCGGTCCCGCAGCTCCAGGATGGCCCGGCACATGCGACCCACGACATCTTCAGGACCCTTGCGAGCATCCGCCGCCACTTCCAGGTGTTCCAGCAGGTCGCCGTTTTCCCGTATGGCTCCCAGCTTCAGATTGGTCCCGCCCAGGTCGACTCCGATGGCAAAGCGCTTCATGCTTGTCTGAAACACCCCGGTTTCGCCCCTATGAGTCGCCCCGTCGTTGGGGAGGCCGGAGCGCCTGGCTGAAAAGTGAATAATGGAGAGTGGTCAGCGGAGGGTGCTGAAAGCAGCCAAGCGCTTGATGAGCCAGCTGCACTTTCTCAAGGACCGTGCCGAGATCAACGGGACACTTGACTGATCGATTCCAGACCTATTGGAAGGACTGCTCCGAGACCGACAAGACGCTTTGCGTGTCGATCGAATAGCTCTTCACTCTCCACTCCTCACTCTCCACTCGTCTGAGGCATCCCTGTTTCACTCTGTATGATCCTTCCCGTTGTCGGGGACGGGGGGCCTATCCGCCCGACGACTGCCCGGATTCAGGCTGAACAGACCCCTCGGCTGCGAAATCGTCAACTCCCCTGACCGCCGGCGGGTGCACTCCCATCGCCAGAGCCATGATTTTTTCCTGATCGGCCTCTGCCTGGGACAGCTCTCCGGTAATGCGACCGCCATGCATTACCAGAATGCGGTTACACAGCCTGAGGACCTCCGGAAGCTCGGAGGAAATCATGAGAATGGCAATGCCCTGACCGACAAGCCGAAGCATCAGTCGGTAGATCTCCTCCTTGGCGCCGACGTCGATACCGCGAGTGGGTTCATCGAAAATCAGGATGCGACTCTGAGTGAAGAGCCACTTGCTCAACACCACCTTCTGTTGGGTCCCGCCACTCAGATTGCGCACCTGCTCCTCGGTCGAGGGGGTCTTGATAGCCAGCTGCCTGATAAAATCCTGCACGCTTTCTCTTTCCCTGAACGAATCCACCAGGCCCCAGCGGATCAGCTTGCCCAACCTGGACAATGTGGTGTTCTCCCGCACTCGCATGCCGAGCACAAGGCCTTGAGACTTGCGGTCCTCGGTCAGCAGACCGATTCCGAGGTCGATGGCCTGGCGAGGCGACTGCGGCCGGATCGGCTTCCCCTCGATATACATCCGTCCCCGATCGGGCAGCTCGACACCGAACAGCACCCTGGCCAACTCGGTCCGCCCGGCGCCTACCAGACCGGTCAGCCCCACGATCTCGCCCCGGCAAAGCCTGAGGTTGATGTCTTCCAGTTTCCCCGCCTGTCCGATTCCTTCCAGGCGCAGTACTTCCGCGCCCGGGTTGGAAGAGACGCGCCGGACCGACGACTTGAGCTCGCGGCCCACCATCAGGCGGATCACTTCCTCCCGGTCCAGATCCGAGGTCGGCCGGGTGGCGATGGTGCGCCCGTCCCGCATCACGGTGGTTCGATCGCACACGTTGAAGATCTCTTCCAGCCGGTGGGAGATATAGATCACCGACACCCCCTGCTCCTTGAGGCGACCGATCAGGCTGAAGAGCTCGGACAGTTCGCGTTCGGTAAGGATGGCGGAGGGCTCATCCATAATGATGAGGCGGGAACGCACGGACAACGCCTTGGCGATCTCCACCATTTGCTGCTGGGCCAGGCTCAGACTCTTCACCGGAATGCGGCCGCTCATTTCCTGGCCAAAGCTGGCCAGCAACTCCTCGGAGCGGCGTTCCATCGCCTCCCGGTCCAGCCATCCCAGAGGTCCCCGCGCCACTTCATGTCCCAGGAAGATGTTCTCCGCAACTGTCATTCCCTGAAGGAGGTTCAGTTCCTGGTGAATCATGGTGATTCCCAGATCCCTGGCCACGATGGGAGAGTCCACCAGATGGAATCGGCCGCCGAACCGGATCTTGCCGGCATCAGGCTGGTAGGCGCCGGACAGGATCTTCATCAGGGTTGACTTCCCGGCGCCGTTCTCCCCCACCAGGGCGTGGCACTCTCCTGCCTCCACCGCCAGGTTGGCCTTGTCGAGAGCCAGCACTCCCGGGAACTGCTTGGTAATGGCCTGCATCTCGAGCAACGGCATGGGTTGTTCCCTCTACGATTGCTTGTCTACCAATAGCGACCCGCTCCGTTCGGGAGGTCGGCACATAGGGCCTGAGCCAGCGCTCACTCAAAGCGAGTGACTCGTGATCAGTTTTCAGTGGTCAGTGTTTTGTGGAGCGTTCCGCAAGCAGGCAAACTCTCGAACGACCTGGTTGCATATGCCAAGCGACTACGCTGTGATCAATCAGATGCTTGCCTCAACGATCGAATCAGCAGTCAATTGCCACGGGAGGGCCAGCGGCCGGCAGCGAATTTCTACCCCAACGCGGCAACATCGACGGCACCGCTTTGCCGGCGGGTCCGTTCAGCGTCAGGCTACACCAGTTCCCAGGCCTCACGAAGGGTTCGTTTGGCGTTGGCCAACACAATCCGGCTGCTCTCGCCGGGCAGAGGCTTGACCTCAAAGCTCAGGATGCGGGGTTGGTTCTCTTTGAGATAACCGATTTCAATCAGGGTTCTGATGTATTCGACCACCTCGGGCACATCGTTTTCTCCTCCGGCAATGCCGAACCTCGGGTGCTGGTCGCCATAGGCCGGATGAGCGGTGTCCCTCATGAGGCAATTCCCCATGTGGGCGTGGACCAGGTGATCCTTGGCAACGTGGAGCGCGTGCTGGGTGGTTTCTCTTTGCAGGGGCAGATGGCTCAAGTCCAGCATGAGGCCGAAATTGTCGTGTTTCTGCCTCACCCGCTCCGAAAAGCTCACCGCCTCGGCGTTGGGACCGATGAGGGCCTTCTTGTCGATGTCGAAGTCAAACGTTTCCACAACCACCTTGAGGTCGCTTTTGGAAGCTGCATGGGAGCAGATTCTGTCGAAGGAATCCACCAACAGGTCGGTGGCCGTCTGCCGCTGGTCCTCGCCCGGGTGAGGTCCGCTCAGAAAGGCGACCCCGCGGCAACCCATCTCCACGGCTTCATCCACGCAGGCAAGACAGCGGTCAATCGCGGTCTGGCGCGTGCCGGCATCCAGGCTGTTGAGATCGAGCTTGTTGACCAATTGCACCGGTTGGCTTCCGTAGGTGACCACGATCTTGCTGGAAACCAACATCTCCCGCGCCGCCTTTCGAACCTCGGGATCCCGTATGGTCGTGATTTCAATGACGTCGAAGAAATCGTCGGTCAACACCGAGTCCAATGTCTCCAGCACCGGCCCCTCCCCGGTGAGCACCTCGGGAAAGGCCATGAAATGAACCAATCCCACCTGCATGTATTTTTTCCAGGAAACATCCATCAGGACCTCCTATACAGCTCAAGGAAACTTCGCATTCTGCCGCTTCCGTGCAGCCCGCCGGCGGCGTCCCAAAATCATACACAAATCGAACCTCGTTTCAACCGGGGTCGATTGAGGATTGTCAGATTCGCGATGTGCCGGTGTCAAGGAACGCGATCACCCGGCGTTTGCCGCCTCGCGATCGAAACCGTGATCTTGAGGTTTCGTGTCCTTTCGCTCCCCTTGCTGAACCGAGAGCCGACCTGTCCGGCCATCGGTGAAATTGGCTCGCTCGTTGCGAACCCATCCCCAATCGCGAAACTTTCCGGCGGCGGGGTGAAGGATCTGTCGTACAATAGCCGCTGATCCTCAGGGATAGGCAGGCTCTGCCGTCTCCGCCGCGAGGGGCTGCTTCTTCCGGTCCAGCAGGTTGCCATGAATTCAACAGCCCTTGGCTGCCTGACCGCACTGCTGATTGCAGCATTGCCGGCCGCAGGCCAGCACCGTTCCGAGGCAACCGACCCGCCCAATATTCTGCTGGTCACCATCGATACCCTGCGGGCCGATCATCTTTCCTGCTACGGCTACCATCGCAAGACCAGTCCCAACATCGACGCTCTGGCTTCCCAGGGAGTTCGCTTCGAACACGCCTATTGCACGATCCCTCTGACCGGTCCTTCCCACGTTTCGCTCTTCTCCAGCCGATATCCGCAAGAGCATGGGGTTCGCATCAACGGAGTCCCAATCCCCAAGGACTCCAAGTGGCTTTACCTTCCCCAAATCCTGCGGCGTTTCGGCTATTTCAACGCGGCATTCGTAAGCGCCTGGCCATTGGCTTCTCACTTGACCGGCTTCTCCCATTGGTTCCAGATCTACGACGAGGACATGAAGCGGCGCTATCAGTTCCTGAACTCCAGCCGCTTTGCCGAAGATGTCACGCCGCAAGCGATTTCCTGGCTTGAGGATCAGCGGGTGGAGCCGTTTTTTCTCTGGGTGCATTACTTCGATCCGCACGCCCCCTACCACCTGAGAAAGGATTTCGCAGAACCGGCAACCAATGGGCATGCAGCGGCAGCGCATCCCGAAATCAGCGCCGCCATGAAGGATCGCATTCGCCGCTACGACTCGGAAATCGGCTATGTCGACCACCACCTGGGGTTGCTGCTGAGGGCCCTGGACAAGGTGGGCGCCCGGGACTCGACGCTATTGATTCTGACGTCCGACCATGGGGAGAGCCTGGGAGAGCATGACTATGTGGGCCACGGTCGCCACCTCTACGACTCCATCCTGAGGGTCCCCCTGATTGTCCGGTACCCCGGCCGGATCGAACCCGGAACAGTTATTGACGCCCCCGTCAGCCTGCTGGATGTAACCCCTACCATTCTGGATCTTTCGGGACTCTCTCAACGTCAGCCCCCCATTCCGGCCAACTTTGTGGGAAGAAGTCTGGCAGGAGCCATTCAAAACAGAAATTCCCTGCCGGAACATCCAGTGCGGTTCCTGACCTTTGCCGGCAAAAAGGGCTGGACCCCCTCCTGGCTTTCCTTTTCCTGGGCCTGGCTGCGCTACCCCAAGCTGCCGCTCCGCCTGGGTTGGCTGAATGGCCCTACCAAGTCCGTTTGGACCCCTCGCGAGAAGTCCCTTCTCATTTTCGATCTGGCCAGCGATGTCCACGAGTTGGATCCCGTGTCGGTCAGCTCCGAAAACGACCGCTTCACTGAAGAGACCACCCCGCTGGAGCTTTGGTTCAAGGCCACCGACCTGACCGAGGCGGACATGAAGCGCGCCAAGCGGGACGAAGAAATCCTGAAGAGCCTGGGGTACACGCAATAGAGCTTCCCCCTAACAAGCTGGAACCCTGTTTCTCACCGGGTGGCTGGCGCCTCAGGATGGATACGGCATGAGCGGCTACTGGCGTTGGGTCCTGAAGCGGTCGGCCTGGGTCCTTCTTCTGCTGGGAGCCGTCAGTGCGCTGCTGCTTCCCTCCCTCGACGACCTCCGGATCAACACCTCTCCCTCAACCCTGATTCTCTCGGACTCCCCTGCCAACCTCGTCCATCAGAAGACACGCCGGATTTTCGGCAATGACGAAGTCCTGCTGATCGGTCTCACGGTGGACGACCTGCTCCACCCGGACACCCTCGCTTCCATTCGGCAAGCCACCTGGGACATCGAGGCGATTCCCGGAGTGAGGCGGGTGCTGAGCCTTACCAACACGCTGGACATTCTGGAGCGAGACGGCGCCGTTGAAATATCTTCCCTGATTCCCGAGTCCCTGGAACAGCTCGATCCGCAGGCATTGCGGGCTCGCCTTCGCGACAACCCCCTTTACAAAGGGGAGTTGATCTCGTCCGACCTTCGGACCACTTCCCTGCTGGTTTTCCTGGAGGAACGATCCTCACGGGGAGAAGACCAGATATTTCATCTGGTCGCCAACATACGGACGGCGGCAGCTCCGCTGGCCCGTCTGGGGCACCTCTTCTTCGGGGGAGTTCCAGAAATGGAAGTTGCCGGCATGCGGAATATGATCCGGGACCTCTGGGTTTTTACTCCCATCACCGTGATCCTGGTGATGGTGATTCTGGCCCTCAAATTTCACTCGCGCCGTGGCGTTGCTTTGCCGCTGCTGGCAATCGGCCTGACCCTGGTTTGCACCCTGGCGGCCATGGTGCTCGGCAAGTTCCCGCTGAAACCCACCACCTTGGTGCTGCCCTCGCTGCTGATCGCCAACGGCAGCTCCTATACCATTCACCTCCTCACCCACTACTACCAGTGCCTGCTTCAGGCCTACGACCGCATCTCCCCCGACGGGCAGGGCCAACTCACCCGGAAGCAATATCGGGAGATCCTGGGCGAGAGCCTTCAGCGCGCCCATAGACCGATTGCCACTTCGGCTTTCACCACCATGGCCGGCTTCGCCGCCCTCATATTCAATCGCATTCCGGCCATCCGCGATCTGGGACTGTTCGCCGTCCTGGGTGTCTTCCTGAGCTATCTCTTCTGTATGCACTTGATTCCGGCGATCCTGGTCTACCTGCGCGTACCCCCCAAGCACCGCATTTCGGGACACGAGCGCAGCTATCGACACACCTTTTTCGAAAAACTGGGTCACTTCAATCTCAAACACCGCCGCTGGATCTACGTGACCGCGGGTCTCTGCGCCGTCCTGGGACTGGCGGGAGCGTTCCAGGTGAATGTTCGCACCGACTATCTCGGACACTTCCGGGATTCGGCTCCGGTGGTGCAGGCCACCAGGACCTTCGAGGAGCATCTTTCCGGTCTGTCCGGTTTTTCCATCGTGATCGAGAGCCGGGACCAGTCGCCCCTGACCGACCCGGCCACCCTGCGCGCCGTGGATCGGATCCAGCAAAGATTGCAGAATGTGCCCGGCGTGGATCGAACCCTATCGATCATCGATAGCATGAAACTGCTGAATCAGGCCCTTCATCAGAACCGGCCCGCCTTCTACCGTTTTCCTGGCCAGCAGGACATCCTGGAGGAAATGCTGGACCTGATCGAATCCGATCCACGCGAATTGAGCCGCGAATTTCTGTCCGAGGATCACACGGCCCTGCGCATTCTGGTCCGGTCTTCGCTGTTCGAATCCACACAGTTGAGAGCGCTCACCGACCAGGTTGGGCAGTTGGCCGCCCCGTTGCTCCCCCCAACCACACAACTGCAGACCACCGGCACGCTGGTCCTGATGAACCTGACGTCGGATCAATTGGCGAGGGAACAAGTGAAGAGCCTGCTGCTTTCGGTGACCTTCATCTTCACCATCCTGATCTTCCTCTGCCGATCGTTCAAGGTTGGCCTGATGTGCATGATACCGGCCGGCCTGCCCGTCCTGATGTTCTTCGGCCTGCTGGGCTGGGGCGGCCTTTCGCTGAACGTCAACACCAGCGTCATTGCCGCCATAGCCATCGGGATCGGCGTCGACAACTGCATCCAGTACCTGGTCCGGTTCCAACGCTGCCGAAGGGAAGGCCTCTCCGCCCAGGCCTCTGCCCGCGAGAGTCTCACCAGAGCCGGAGGTCCCATGTCGGCAGCCGCGTCCGTGGTCGCTCTGGGATTTCTGGTCTTCGGACTGTCGCGTTTTGCACCCGTTTCCCAGTTCGGCTTGCTTTCGGCCTTCGTAATGGGGTTCAATTTAGTGACGAACCTGCTGCTTCTGCCCACACTTCTCCTGGTTGTGCACGGAAGCGCTCGGGCGACGGACGGTCAGGCTCCAATTTCTCCAAGGGAATCCCAATGAAGCCTCAGCGGCTGCTGATCCCCTGCGTTTGCCTGGCGCTAGCGTCCCCGGCCCTGGGCGATGAGCGTGGCGACGAGCTGATCGCCGCCTACCTGGAACAGGCCGCCCGCAAGAACAAGCGTGTGACCGTGCAGGTGAAACACGTCAAGGGCAGTCAACCGCCCATCGTTCTGGCCTTCACCTGGATGAGACGGGTCCAGTCCAAGCTGACCTCTCACTTCATTCGCATGGAGTCTCCCCCGTCCGAGCAGGGGAAGCTTCTCCTGGTCCACGAACGTCCCGACGGATCTTCCGACTTTATGGCCTTTCGTCCCCAGAGCGCCCTCCGAAAGAAGGTTCGCATTTCGGGCGCCCGCCACTACAAGTACAAGAGCCTTCGCATCTCGGTCCAGGAGCTGATCGGCGGGGAGTTGGCCAAGTACACCCACCACTTCCTGGGCAGCCGGGAGGTCAGAGGCGTCCCCTGCCACCTGGTGGAGAACCGGCTCAAGCCCGAATTCTCCAGGAAGAGTGATTTCCCCCGAACCATCCTTGCATTGAGCGCCGACAAGATGACCATGGTCCAGTGGGAGTTGTACGACCGGACCAACCGCTTGGCCAGAAAGATCGTGGCGACCGAAACCAAGGTGGTCGAGGGAACTCCCACGGTGACCCAAGCCCGGATCAGCAGTCCCCAACGAGACTCCCAGCTCCAATGGACGGTGCAGTCCATCGAATTCGACCCTCCATTCGAACCCGATCTGTTTCGGAAAGAATCTCTCCAACAACACACCGCCTCCCCGACTTCCGAGCGATAGCTTCAGCTTCGCCTCTTCCACCGGCTGCAGTGAAATTTTGGGGAGGACTGCAGGAGATGTTACCCTATCGCTGTCTGGCGGGAACTGGCCGCGAGCCAGCCAGGTGGCGGGGAATGTATCACTTGTGCGGCGGCCGTGGCCGATCCTGACAGGGGCCGTTGAAGGCCATCAAGGAGCCTTGCAGTGCCAATCCCGAAGGTAGCCATCGTTGGAGCCAGCGGATACTCGGGGTCGGAGATCGTCCGATTGCTGTTGTCCCATCCCGAGGTGGAGTTGACCACGCTGATGACCGCCAACCGCGAGCGCAGCGGGACCCGGCTCTACAGTGACGAGTTGAGACAGTTCCGCCACCGTTGCGACCTGAAGATCGAGCCCCTGGACTACGACCTTCTCCGGCAACGAGAGATCTCCCTGGTGTTCCTGGCTACCCCCAACGAGACCGCTCACGACCTGGCCCCCGAACTGCTCAAGAGGAAGCTGCGCCTGATCGACCTGAGCGGGGCTTTCCGGCTGAGAGAAGCCGGTCTCTATCCCCGGTGGTACGGATTCGAACACCGCTTCGCACAACACCTGTCGGAAGCCGTCTACGGACTGACCGAAGTGGTGCGTCCGGCTATCCGGGGCGCTCGACTGCTGGCCAATCCCGGGTGCTATCCCACCTCGGCGCTGCTTCCTCTGATTCCCCTGCAGCAGGCCGGCATGGTGGC
>JAPVWS010000471.1 GCA_027493295.1 Candidatus Versatilivorator vitaminiformans
GAGGGAGCCACTGCCAGGGCGCCGATGGAGGAGGTGTTCAAGAAGCCGTCGGAGACGTTCTCCCAGTAGGTGCCCCCGTCGGTGGTCTTCCACACTCCACCGGCCACGGCTCCGAAATAGGCGGTCATGGGTTCCACCGGGTCACCCGCCACGGCCACCACCCGGCCGCCGCGCGGGGGGCCGATGCAGCGCCACTGGAGGTCCTGCAAGAAGCTGGGATCGTAGGGGGGGGTGCTCATGAGCGGGGCTCCCTTCTGAGGAGGGACGGCCCGCATGCCCGCGGAGCCGCCGGAAATAGGACGCGGACCATTATATATGGAGCTTCTTGCAAAATTCCGCAGGTAGTGAATAGGGACGTTGTTGAATGACTGGAATAACTTCGATCGGCCGCTGCTGAATTGCTTTGACTCAACAACGTCCCCGGCGCTGTCGTATGGGTGTTACCAGTACCAGCGGACCTTGGCGCTCAAGGTGCGGGGCTGTACCACGCGGGTCCCTACAAAGACGGATTGGAAGTTGTAGAGAGCCGTGCGATCGGTCAGGTTGGCCGCCTGGAAAACCAGGTCCCAGACCCGGCGGTCGCCGCGAATGTGCCGGTAGCCGACGGTCGCATCCAGGATGGTCCTGGCCTTGACCCGAGGCGGGTCCGACGTCAGGTTGACCAGGGGCAGTTGGTCGAAGTAGTCCGGGTCCCGGGCCACCTGGGCCGGGTCGGAAGGATTGGGCACCAGACCGCTGTCGTAGCGAACCTGCCAGCTCGTCCACCAGTTTTGGCGCGGGCGGTAGGTGAGCAGGCCGCTGACCGCCAGCTTCTGGTCGTGGTCGATCACGAAGGGCCCTTCGCTCAAGAGGTCCAGCGCGGCACTGCCCAGGAAGAGGCCGCCGGTAAAGGGCGGGGTGACCACCACGTGATAGTGGGTGGTGCTGACCGAGCCGCCGAAACGGTGAATTTCCGGGAGGGTGAGCCGGGTCTCGAAACCGTTGACGTTGGAGCGGGCCAGCGAGGTGGGGAAGATGATTCCGGTATTGAGGAAGTTGTCGTTGTCCTGCAGATCGCGGGAATCCTTGTGGAAGAAGACGGCGTTCAGACTGGCCCGGTCTGCCAGCCTCTGCTGCAGCCCCACTTCGTAGACGTTCTGGCGCTGTGAGCCGATCAGGATGACCCCGCCGTTCAGGTCCCGCCGCACGTCCGGCGGGGCCAAGCGTCCGGCCGCTTCCGAGTTGGACAGCAGCAGATTTTCGTTGGGCGGGGTCTGGTAGTTCCGGTTGTAGGAAGCCCGCAGCACGGTTCCGGTTTCTTTGAGATGGTAGGCCACACCCAGGCGGGGCTGGAATTGAGATCCAACCGTCAGGAAACGGTAGCGGTCAAAGCGCCCGCCCAGGTTGAGCTGGAACCGCCCCAGCTTGATGCGGTCCTGCAGAAAGACGGTCTGCAGATGGCCGGCCCCCTTGTCGGAAAAGCGGAACCAATGCCCGCCTCGGGTGAGGTCGAAGGTAGCCAGGTTGGGATTGAAGTCCCGCGACCCGGGATGGTTGAAGCGGGGGTCGGTAATCGCGAAGAAGAAGTTCTCGCTGACCGGAAAATACTGGTAGTCGAAGCCGATCTTCCAATGGTGCCGGCCACGCAGGAGGTTGAAGCGGTTGAAGCTGGAGAAGGTCGACAGGTGCCGGGCCAGCGAGGCCGTCACCGGGGTGTCTCCCTCGCTGGGAAAGAGCTGGGCCACCGTGGTTCGGTAGGAGGTGGTGGAATCGAAGGTGGCCGAAGGAGAGATCAGGCGGACCCAGCCCAGCGAAACCGCCGCGTCGCGCAAGTGGCGCCTCTGTTGCTGGCCGTTCAGGTGCTGGGACCTCAAGTTGGCCAACTGGAAGGACGAGCGCCCGGCCAGCAGGCTCACCCGAAGACTGTCCTTGGGGGTGGCGTGGTAGTCCAGGCGCAGGAAGCCGCGCTCGGCGTTGCCGCCGTTGTGGAGGTTGTCGAGCGAGGGGCTGTCGAGGAAGCGATTGCTCTTCACGGCCGACACCGAGCCGAAGTAACCCAGCTTTTCCCCGGCCCCGCCCAACTGCAGCATGGCCGAGCCGGTGTCGAACTGGGCGGCGCCGAGCTCGAGCATCCCGAAGAAATCGCCTGCCCCATCGAAGCCCGAATGGGTGGTGATGTTGGCCACCCCCGATACCTTGCTGCCGTAGTCCGGCGGAATATCCCCGGTGTAGAGCTCGAGGGACTGCACCATGGATGGATCGATGGAGGTCGCAAATGACCCGGTGAATTGATCGCTGACGGGCATGCCGTCGACCACATAGGTCATCTGATTGTGGGCTCCCCGGGGATGAACGGCTCCGTTGGCATTGGCGGCGAACCCGGGGAAGTTGAGCAGGATCCCCTCCAGTCCCCGGGCCCCGGCCTGGACGGGCATTTGCTCGATGGCCGTGCGGTTGAGCTCGGTGCGGGTCCCGGTGGCCTCGGTATCGATCAGCGTGATTCGCTCCACCAGGGAGACGTCAATGGCCTCTTGTTGAGTCGCCAGCGAGAGCTGGACCGGGATGAGGACGGGGACATTGGAGCGAAGTTGAACGGCCTGGGTGTGGGTGGCGAAGCCGGAATGGCTTACCTGCAGCTCATAGGTCTGGAAGGGAACGTTGACGATCTGGAAGGAGCCACCGGAACGTGTGGTGGTTTGGCGCTCGAAACCGGTCAGGAAATTGGTCAAACGGACATTGGCGCCGGAGACGGCGGCTCCCAGCGGATCGACCACCGTTCCGCTCAGTTGCGCGGTTGCCTGAGCCCTGGCCTGCCAGGGCACGGTGAGAATCAACAGGATTCCCGAAAGGATTGAATAGACCATCGCCTGGAATCCCGCCAATGCCATGGCGGGCGGCAGGAGATTTTCCCGGCTCGAGGATTGTCGCGAATTGCCGGTGAAACGTCTGCCTGGGACACTCCGCCGCATCCCCCTGTCCTCCTGGAGCCATCGGGCCCAATCTCTTCCTCGGAAGCATGCTCGCCCGCCTGTTCACTCAAGCTTTTGCAAGCTTAAAATAAAGTTTAGATAAGGCTAAATATTCTGTCAACGGTTATGTGAACGGGACCAGGAAGGGGAGGAAACATCGGCCGCAGGCCACCGGTCAGGTCGAAACCAGAGACAACAGCCATCCGAGCACGCCACCCCCGACCACGACCCAGGCCAGGTTGACTTTCCAGCGGAGACCGATCAGGGTGGCCGTCACGGCTATCAGCCAGGCCGGCCAGGCGGTGAGAGTGGCCTGGCCCAGCTTCACGGTCACGGCCGCCATCAGCGCCACGGCGCTGACGTTGACCGCGTCCAGAAAGGCAGCCGTCCAGGGCGATTTGCGCAGGCGGGAAACCCAGGGATTGACCAGGGCGACAAAGAGGAAGGAGGGAGCGAAAATGGCGGTGGTGGCCACCGCCGCCCCACCGGCTCCGGCGATCATGTAGCCGATGAAGGTGGCAGTGGATAAAACGGGTCCGGGGGTGAACTGACCGATGGCAATGGCGTCCAGCAGCTCCCGCTGAGTCAGCCAGCCATATTCGTGGACCAGGCCGCCCTGCAGAAACGCAACCAGCACGTAACCGCTTCCATAGAGAACGGCGCCGACCTTCAGGAAGAAGAGGCCCAGCTTCCACAACGAGGCCGAGGCTGCTCCCGCCCCGCCTGCACCCGCAGCGGCCAGCAACACCCCGGCACTCTTGCTCACCCATTGGCCCAACCAGGCTCCCGCAACCACCGGAACAATCGTTCCCCGTCGTGATCGAAACGCCTGGGGCAACCGCAACCAGAGCATGCCGGCCACGCCCCCCAGCAGCAGGGCGGCCACCTCGTTGACCTGCAGCAGGGAAGCTGCCAGAACGGCGGCGCCGATGGCCCCCAGCGACCAGGTCTTGCAGGCCTTCTTCCCCAGCCGCCAGACGGAAACCGCGATGATGGCCACCACGGCCGGCTTGATCCCCAAC
>JAPVWS010000472.1 GCA_027493295.1 Candidatus Versatilivorator vitaminiformans
GGCAACGACGGCAGCCACGACCTGGACATGGCCCGTTTCGGGCTGAATCCCAAGGGCCTGCCCATCAGGATCACCGCCCACGGCAGCCGCATCGACCTGGAAGGTTTGCGGGAATACCCCGACAACATGATGGTGGCCTTCCAATATCCGGACGACAAGGTGCTGCTTTACGAGGACCGAGGCTGGACGCCCTACGGCCGCTACGGCTTCGACAGCGGCAACGCCTTCTACGGCACCGAGGGCTTCATGGTGTTCTCCCGGCGCGGCTATTTTCAGGTCTACCTGGGCAAGAAGGAGGAAAAGGGTCCGGGCATGCGCGGCGGGATCGGCAAGGAGGAGCACTTTGCCAATTTCCTGGACTGCGTGCGTTCCCGCAAGCAGCCCAACGCCTCGGCCGAGGTGGCCCATCTCTCCTGTGCACTCAGCCATCTGGGCGACATCGCCCACCTGACCCAGCGGGTGCTACACCTCGATCCGAAGACCGAAACCATTCTCAACGACCCCGAAGCCAACGCCATGCTGACCAAGGAGTATCGGAAGCCTTGGTCGGTCTGAGGACGAGGTTGTCCGAGTCGTAGGACAGGGCTCCACTCGCGGCAATGGCCTTCATGAAAGAGATCAACGCAACGGATGCCAAGAACCGCTTCAGCAAATTGCTGGACGCCGTGCAGTGTGCGCCTGTGAGGGTGACCCGGAAAGGTCGTTCGGTCGGCGTGATGATGTCAGTGCAACACTATGAGCGGCTTCGCGGCGCTGCCTGGGAGCGTTTGACAGTGACTATGGACACCCTGGGCAAGGAGGCATCCGGCAACGGCTTAACCGGGACCGAGCTCGAAGCGCTACTGGCCGATGAAAGCTGAGCGCGCTGTTCTCGATTCGAATCGCTATTGGCAAGAATCTGATTTCTCCAGATTCAGGCAGGTTTTGGGACTGTGACGCTGAGGTGTCGTCATGAAGATGCTGATTTATCCCGCGGTTGATTCGGAACGGCTCCGGAAGATCGTCGAGGCCGCCCGGCCCATGTCGGTGGTGAACGCCGACGGGGAGGAAGCGGCCCTGCGGGAGATCGCCGACGCCGACGCCTTTTTCGGAAAGCTCACGGCGCCGCTGCTGGCGGCTGCAGGGCGTTTGAGTTGGGTACAGTCTCCCACCGCCAGCCTGGAGCACTACATGTTCCCGGCGCTGGTGGACCACCCCTGCCGGCTCACCAACATGCGCGGGATCTATGCCGATGTCATTGCCGACCACGTCTTCGGCTACATCATCTGCTTCGCCCGCAATTTTCCCCTGTACTTCCGGCAGCAGCTCCGCTCTCGCTGGGAAGCGGCGGGCGGGGAGGCCGAACGCTCGGGTTTTGTCCTGGGACCCTCGAGCGTCAGCGCCATGGACCGCGCCCACCGGCATCTTCCGGATTCGACCCTGGGAATCGTCGGTCTGGGTAGCATCGGCTCCGAAATCGCCCGGCGAGGCCTGGCCTTCGGGATGCGGGTGCTTGCCGTGGACCCGCAGCAAGAGCAGGCCCCGGATGGGGTGGAGGCCCTGTGGAGGCCGGACCGCCTGCCCGACCTGCTCTCCGCCAGCGATTTCGTAGTGGTTGCGGCCCCGCACACGCCGGAGACCGAGAAGCTGTTCCGCCGCCCGCTTTTCCGACAGATGAAGCCGGAAGCCTACTTCATTAACATCGGCCGTGGCATGATCGTGGACCTGGCCGACCTGACCGAGGCGCTGCAAGCAGGCGAGATCGCGGGCGCCGGACTGGACGTCTTTGAGACCGAGCCCCTCCCCCCGGTCCACCCGCTCTGGAAGATGGACAACGTGATCATCACGCCTCACGTGGCCGCGGCTACTCCCAGAATCGCCGAACGCCACCTGGGAGTTTTACTCGACAACGTGCGCCGCTTCGCCGGCGGCGAACGCCTGCGCAACCTGGTGGACAAGGCCAAGTGGTATTAGCCTTTTTCACTCCATCCAGGGCTCAAGGAAGGTCGCGCTGCGGCGGGCGGCTTCGGCCACCGACATGATGCCCGCGAAGGCTTGGTGCACGGTGACGAAGCCCCGGTATTGGACGTCCGCCAGGCCCTGGAAGACCTCGTCGAAGTCGATCCCTCCCGATTCCCACAGACCGATGTGGTCCAGGCGGACCGGGCCCCGGTTCCAGGTCCGGACCATCCCCTCTCCCTGGGGATTGAGGCGGTGGTTCTGGACGTAGACGTTGAATAGGTGTGGTCCCAGCCTTTTTATGGTCTCCCGGCCGTAATCCTCTCCCGCGATCATCCAGTTGGCGGGTTCGTAGATGATCCCGAAGTTGGGCCGGTCCACCCTCTCCAGCACTTGAAGGGAGCCCTCCACGGTCTCGAACAGGCTGGAGCAGTGGGATTGGTGGGCCAGGCGGATGCCCCGTTCGGCAGCGATGTCGGAGGCCTTTTGGGCCCAGGGAATGTCCTCCTCCTTCTTCATGCAGATCCGGATCAGGTCGGCTCCAAAGGTTTCCGCCAGGTCCAGGTAAGGCGCGATGTTGCGCAGGCCGGCCGGACCCAGCTCGTCGTTGCGGGGCACGGCGAAGTCCCCGGTGACCATGGAGACCTGCAGGTCGGCCTTCCCGATCCGGCGGCTCATGTCGGCCACTTGTTCGGGCGGCGAATGGATGCCTGCCTGGGAGGCCCTCATGCAGAGGGCCCGATACCCGTGGTTCCGGGCCAGTTCAATGAGTTCCGCCAGGTTCAACGAGGCCTCTTCCTTGTTGGAAAAGCTCTCTGCAACCCGGGCCGACAGCGATAGTTTCATACGAGCCTCCTTGCCATCTGCCTTTCCGGATGGCGTCTCGCCGCCGCCTCCCCCGGAGGCGCAGCTCCAGCCTGTTCCCAGCAGCATGAAGTGGAATGAAGTCCGAAGAAATTCCCGGCGGTTACGTGGATTGTCGTGCATGGTCAGTGTCCTGGGTTCCTGCCTTTCTGCTGTTCCAACCTCAGCAACGGGGTTGTGTCCAAAGGCAGCGGCAGAGTAATATTCGCGCCAGCGACGCCGGGCGTCAAGCCCGACCTGAAGGACGCCCATGCCAC
>JAPVWS010000473.1 GCA_027493295.1 Candidatus Versatilivorator vitaminiformans
GTCCGGCTTGATGACGGTGGCGCCGGGGCAGGCTTTCAAGGCCTTGAACATCGGCATGGCCGAGTGCACGCCCTGGGCACGGGCGATGTAGCAGCACGCGGCCACCACGCCCCGGTGGTGCCCGCCGACGACCACTGGAAGGTCCCGCAACTCCGGCCGGTCGCGTTTCTCGATGGTGGCGTAGAAAGCGTCGCAGTCGAGATGGGCAATGGTGAGACCATGAAGTTCCTTGTGCCGCACGACCCGTGCCGATCCGCAGGCCGGGCAGGTTTCGGCTTCGAGGGACGGCTGGTTGCCACAGTCACGGCACAGGGTTTCCACGGCATGATTATCGCACCCGGTAGGCTCCACAGGAAGATGTCCGTTCATGTGCCGGTCAGGCAGGACGATCCGCAACCGCCTTGCGGCCGCATCCAGGTTATTGCGACTGTTCGTCCGGAATTCCCGCCGCCGTCGAGATTGTGACGGAGAGGAAATTCGGAGAGTTTCCCGGGGTCGTGGAGCGGCCGTCTTTTCCACGGCCTGTCTTACACCGCCAGGCGAAACGGCTCAGGTCAGACAAAACCCAACGCACTGTGAGGACCAACCCGATTGTAGTGGGTCCTCCAAGTCTCAATGCTACGCCGGGTGTCGATGGGCTGATTCAGGATTTTGTATTTTCTGGAGCGATTGTACGGCGGTGGGAAACCAGTGCATCCTGTGGACCTGTTTTCTGGCCCGATCAGGCTCAGAGAACCCACCGATCGGTCCTTTCTGCCCAGGTACGAGACGCCCGCAGGTTTCCTGCAGGGAGACCCGGCGTCGCGGAGCACTTTGCAGAGCCGCATGACCGCCCATGGATTGCCGTCAATACACTATCGGGGCCGGCAACGCCACCAGGGTTTTCTTCAATCTCTGGCCCTGGGAAAGATCGATCCGCTCCGCATCCCTTTCCAGGCTACTCAGGTAGTCGAGGTTGCTCTCAAGTCCGTACTCGTGATCGGTAAAAGCGCACACCAGGTACTGTGCCGGGACCAGGCCCTTGAGAGTAAACTGCCCGCGCTGGTCGGTTCGAGCCCTCCTGGTGAAGCGTGAGTGGGGCCCCCTGTATTCGGAGTCGGCGGCAAAGACCAGAACGGTCGCCGCCTGCGCGACTTCCGGGCCTTCCTCTTTTTCAACGACGCCGCTGAATTGAGCTCCCTCCGAGGAAACGTGAATCTCCACCCCGTCCAGCCGGTCACCGGATCTGACCTCTATGGGCCGGTCAGTGAGTTCCTTGGTCCGGATGCGGATGGACTCGACATAATGATTCCCCCGCGGGGGGAGCCGGACCACAAAGCGATAGGTCGCCTCAGGCAGGTTTGCAATCCTGAAGGTGAAATCCTCTTCAACCCGGGAGCTTCCCCCGCCGGCATACCTCCATGCGCTGCCGATCGATTCCATATACAGCGAGATCCGGCGCCAATCCAAATCGGCCTCCTCCCGATCGGTCACAATCCTGCCGGTGATCTCCGCACCCGCCGCCAAAACCAACGTCAAGCCCTCGATATCCTGGTCGGTCACTTCCACAACCGCGTTGGCCATTCGTAGATCCTCGTCTCCTTCCGAACGGGCCGTCAAACGATGTCTTCCGGGAAGAAGGCCTTTAACCTTGAATTCTCCCTGCCGATCCGTGTCCACGCTGGGTTCCATCCCGGAAACGAGGAATTCGTCCGATTCCCTTCTCGATCTGATCCAGACCGAGTGAGCCGGCCTGCCCTCGGGAGTGAGCACCCGTCCGCTGATACCGTAGCTGCGGACTTCGATCAAGGTGAAGTAGAACCCCCCGACTTCTTCCCCCGCCGCTACCTCCACTTTGGCCGCCTCCCGAGGATTCAGCACTCCAGGGTAGTAGACGGGAGGAAACGACCGATCCGCTTCTTCCTCTCGATCGTCGAGAGGGCGAGGCACCGCGCTCAAGTAGTAGCTTCCCGGCCGAATGTCGAAGAGGCGGAATCGCCCACGGTCATCGGTCTTGGCATGCCCCGCCGGAACCAGCTCGCGCTCACCGCCATAGCTCCTGTATTCGCTCAACGTCACCGAGACCCGCGATCGGGGTTCGTTATACGGATCCACCACGGTCCCTTCCACCACGCCGCCTTGAATCAATGGGAAGTCAATGCCATCGAGGACCTGGCCCGGCGCCAGCGAAAGAGGGAGCGATCTGCGCCGCCTTCCCGATTGGGAGGGTTTCTCCCGGCTGTAGGATCGGCTGAGGTAGCCGTTGCGACTCGCGCGCAGAATGTACTCGCCCTCCTCAAGGCTTCTGATTTCGTATTCCCCCCGGCTATCGGTCCGAACGGTCCGAGTGACAGGGTCTCCTCGCCGGCCCGTCGAATAGAGCGTCACACGCGCCCTTACCAAGGGGCGCTCCCCCTCGGCAGCGAAGACCTGTCCTCGGATCACTCCCGATTGCCGGTTTGCGGGCTCTTTAACGGACACCGCAGGAGTTTGAATCAGAGCCGGCTCACTGAAGGCGGCAACGCCAAGCAACGAGCCAATGACCGCACCCCCCAAGAGGCTTCTTGTCTGCATGTCATCCTCCTTGGGTCCCGGAGGGTGAACGCCAGCCTCCAGGCACACGATCAAACAGGGAAGCCTGCCCCGGCACTTTTCCCGGGCCTGCCGGCCCCTGGCAGATCCCTACCAACCGGGCGCGGCTTCTGTTTTCCAGTCCGTTGTCAGACCGCAGCAATAATTGACGGTAGCGATGGTTTCGGCATCGAATCGCGCCTTGTCCTCCGGCGCCAGCAGCCCCTTCTCGACCAGGAATGTGTTGATTTCCCTCAAGCCCTCATCCCGCTTCGGACCCGCAGGCAGCCCCTTTTCGAGAAAGGCCTGGAGTTTCAGGTAAAAGGCTCCCCACACCCTCAGCCTTTCCCGATCGGGATGCCGGAACGTCGATGCCTGCTCGATGGCTGAAACGGCCCCATGGTTGCCGTGCTTCAGGGCCGTCTCGTAGGCCGTCACCCCCACATCGTTCGGGAGGTTCGGGTTGCCCCCTGCCTGTAGCAAGACATTGATCAGGGCTGCAGGGGCGTCATAGGCAGCCGCATGAAGAGGCGTGTCCCCGTATACATCCGGCCGGTTGGGATCCGCCCCGGCAGACAGCAGGGCTTCCACTTGCCCAGGGGAGACCGGGACCCTGCCGGATTGCTCGATGATGGACCGCAGGGGCGTGTTCCCGAAAACGTCCGCCGCATCGGGATCGATGCCGGAGCTCAGAACCTCCTTCAGTTGGTCGTTGCTGCCTGAAACTATCGCCAGGTTGAGGTCCTCGACCGTCGCCATGGGTCTCGGTTGGCTGCCTTCCGAGCCCTGCCAGGACAAGATGTGGGACACGCCGAAGATCCAGCCCGTCAAACCGAAGGCAGCGAGCACAAGGTGAAACACCGGCGTCATCCATTTTCTTCCCAAGATATCCATGGCGTCCTCCTCGGCTGGTGGTTGGGATTGGACAGGAATTTTCCCTTACCCCTATAAACAGTCGAAATGGCGGTCGATTACAATTTTTTTTGCAGAGGGGGCGTTCAGGACTGGCGGAAGGCTCTGGTCGATGCAGACGACACTCTTGGGCGGCTTGCCGTTCCCCAATGCAGCCGACCCGCATAGCGGGACATGGTACCTGCTCGCGATAGGTCGGAAGGATCGGTTTTTTCACTCTCGTAGGATCCGCACGCCAGGACAGGGGGCTGACTGACCTGCGGGGCGCGCTCGGAGTTCGTCAAAAGCCTGATCGATTTCCCGAGAGTCCGGGTATACTCCGGGACGGAAGGCAGCAACCCGCCATCAGCCGTCTGATCGAAAGGAATTTCCATGCGCATACCGGATCGGGTCGCCATCGTTACCGGAGGCGCCGGGGCTGTGGGAAGCGGCATCTCCCGCTGCCTGGCTCGGGAGGGCGCCCACATCGTGGTCGCCGACATTGCCCTGGAGGCTGCGGAGACGCGGGCCGAAGAGATCCGAAAGTTGGGGCGGCGGTCTTTCGCGGTTCAGGCCGACATCACCTTGGAAAAGGACTGCCAGGAACTGGTGGAATCATCCCTGAAGGAGTTCGGTTGCATCGACATCCTGGTCAACAACGCCGGCCACTTCGGCGAGCGCCTGGGGTTGCCCTTCACCAATCAGACCGAGGAGGAGTGGGACGACAACTACACCATCAACGTCAAGGGACCCTTCTTCCTCTGCAAGGCGGTGGCTCCCCACATGATGGAGCGCCGTTCCGGCAAGATCATCAACATTTCCTCGATCGCCGCCAAGCGCGATCCCCAGATCGTGCCGGCCTACGCAGCCGGAAAGAACGCCCTGCTCACCCTGACCCGCATCGTGGCCAAGGACCTGGCCCCCTATAACGTCAACGTCAACGCCATCTGCCCGGGAATGGTCTGGGGACACTTCTGGAAGCGCCTGGCGCCCCTGGTAGCCGCGGGAGAACCCTCCTTTGCCGGGATGGAGCCCCGCGAGCTGTTTGAAGCCTGGTTCCACAAGAGCACGCCCCTGCAGCGCGAGCAGACACCCGAGGACATCGGCAACCTGGCCGCCTTCCTGGCCTCGGAGGAAGCCCGCAATATCACCGGCCAAACCATTCACGTGGACGGCGGGGCAGCCATGAACTGAGCCGCAGGGGTCAGACCCCCTTCCTCAGTGCGGCGAAGAAGTCCGGTTCGAACAGCTCCTCGGCCTGTTTGAACCGTTCCCGGCTGCCCAGGTCCGCCCACCTGGCCTCATCGGCTCGGTGGCCCCGGATCGGTTGTCCCTGTCCCGCCACTTCCAGGTAGGCGTCCACCAGCGAGAAGGGTGGGGGAAGGGTGAGCCGGCCCAGCAGTGCGGGGGAGATTACCTGGATACCCATGAAGGACAGGGGCGAGAGGGGACCGTCCGGCGATCGGGCCATGCGCTCTTGCCCGGTGGCGAGGGACTGCCAACCGCACAGGCTGCCGCCGGAGTCGAAGAGCAGACGCCGGGAGCTTTTTCGTCGGTGGACCGCCAGGGTCGCCAGAGCACCGGAATCGAGGTGGGCCTGCAGCAGCCGTCCCAGGTGCAAATCGCTGAGCACGTCCACGTTGTGGACCAGGAAGGGTTTCCCGTCATCGAAGAACCAGCCGGCTCGTTGAACGCCCCCGCCGGTGTCCAGCAGTTGTTCTTCCGGGGAGACTTCCAGGGTGAGCCCGTCCGGGCGGTGACGCCGGCGGTAATCGGTCAGAAATTCAGAAACCTGGTCGGCCAGATGGTGGGTGTTGACGATGATTTCCCTGAAGCCCTGTCGAGCCAATCGAGAGATGACCCCGGCCAACAGGGGGATCCCCTGAATTTCCACCAGCGCCTTGGGCCTTTGCCGGCCCAGCCGGCCCAGGCGCGTTCCCCGTCCGGCCGCCAGGATCATGGCTTTCATGGCATGGATTCCAGCTCCCGGTGTTGAAGATCGATTCGAAGATCCTTCCGGGATCGAAGGTGGGCGGCCAGGCGCTCGGCGCAGAACACGGACCGGTGGCGGCCGCCGGTGCAGCCGAACGCGACCGTCAGGTCGCTAAAGTTTCGCCCCAGGTGGTGATTCACTGCCTGGTCCACCAGAGTCCTGGCCTGACTCAGAAAGCGCTGTACCTCCCGGTCCTCTCCCAGGAAGCGGCCGACCTCCCGATCCCTGCCGGTGAGGGGGGCGTAGGCGGCAATGCGGCCGGGGTTGGGCAGAATGCGGCAGTCGAACACGAATCCTCCCCCGTGTCCGGTCCGGTCCCGGGGAAGGCCCTGCCTGTAGGAAAAGCTCTTGACGTGGACGGTGAGTCCCGGTTCCTGCTGCTGCCCTTTCCGGTTCAGGGAATCGGACCGTATCATGCGCTGCCACACCTCCGACAGCTCCGGGAGCCGGACGGGCAGGGAACCTTGAGCCAGGAGCCCTTCCAGCGTACGCAAGCCATAGGGAATGCTGGCCTCAAAGTGGCTCTTTCCCTGGTGGAGCCCCCGGTAGCCGTAGGCGCCGAAGGCCTGCATCAGGCGCAACAGGGCGTAGGGCCGGTAGAAGCGCAAGAACGTTTCCGGTTGAAGGGGGGTCAGATTGCCGGCCACTCCGAGGTAGTGTTCCAGCAGCCGATTCCTCAGGGACCAGGGCAGGTCCGCCTTGCTGTCCAGCAGCAGAGAAGCTACGTCATACTGCAGCGCCCCTTTTCGGCCTCCCTGGTAGTCGATGCAGTAGAGCCGTTCCTGAAACCACATGAGGTTGCGTGACTGGAAGTCGCGGTAGAGGAAGTGGTTGGCGTCGGCTTCCATCAGGAAATCGATCAAGGAATCGAAGTCATCCTCCAGGGCCTGTTCCTCGAAGGGGATATCCACCAGCTTCAGGAAGTGATACTTGAAATAGTTCAGGTCCCAGTGCATCGATTGTCGATCGAAGCAGGGCCTCGGGTAGCACTCCGAGTAGTCGAGATCCCGGCCGCCGACGATCTGGAATCGGGCCAGCGTCTCCAGGGCTTCCCGATAGAGTCCGATCAGGCGATCGGAGAATTCCTCCGCTTGGTCCTGGGTCGAGACCAGTGAGAAGAGGGTGACGTCACCCAGGTCCTGCTGCAGGTAGATGTGCCGATCCAGGTCGGAGGCGTAGATTTCGGGCACCGGCAGCCCCTGGCGGCGAAAGTGGCCGGAGAGGTTCAGGAAAGCCCGGTTCTCCTTGCGGTCCGGGTTGAAGGCGCCGATGACCGTCAGCTCCCTCCCGGTGATACGGAAGTACCGGCGGACCGATCCATCGGCGGAGACCGGGACAATTCCCCCGGCGGGTTCACCGCACCACTGCCGGTAGAGTTCCTGCAGGCGGGTTTTGACATCGGGGGCCATGGGTCTCGCGGAACCGGATTGCTTCCGGATGCACCTCGAAGATCATACACCAGGGCTGCCATCCCCCATCAAATCCCTCCACGCGGGAATTTACGATGCAGGGGTCTTCGTTGTGAGCACCACCCCCGACGCCCCTTCTGCAGGGGTGATATAATCGCTCCTCAGAGGGTTTCATCGTGAAAGGAACGGCCCATAACGCGGGACGGCGCCGGAGAACCCGCATCGCCGGGGCATCAGGCTCCGGATTGAAAAAGGGTTGGTTCATTCTCGGGTTGATGGGCCTGCGGGTTCTTTCCCTTCCGGCCCAAGAGGGAGAGCCTCCCAGCTTCGATGGCGACGTCCTGCCCATCTTTCAGCAGCACTGCCTGCAGTGTCACAGTGACGAGGCTCGTCAAGGGGGATTGTCCCTGGAGACCCTGGAAAGGGTTCTGGCCGGCGGGGACTCGGGTGCGGTGGTGGTGGCCCACGAGCCTCTGGAGAGTCGGTTGCTGGTGCTGATCAATTCCGGCGCCATGCCCATGGGATCTCCTCCGCTGGAGCCGGAAGCCATCGAGGTGGTTCGGCGCTGGATTGAAGCCGGAATGCCCGGGGGAAGCGCGGAGGCGCCTGTTTCTGAAGCCGCGCCGCCCGCGCGCGAGCGGGAAGTGATGGCTGCCATTCTGGGAGCCAAGTGCCTGCCTTGCCACGGGCGCAGGCGCCAGCAGGCCGGTCTGGACCTGAGGACTCGAGAAGGTCTGTTGAAAGGGGGGAAATCGGGTCCAGCCATCGTTCCCGGTAGACCGGAGGAAAGTCTGCTGGTTCGGCGCATCCGCGCGCAGGAAATGCCGCCGCCCCACCTGCAGGAACAGTTCTCCGTGCGCGGCCTGACCTCGGTCGAGTTTGAGAAGGTGCAGGCCTGGATTGCCGCGGGCGCTCTGCCCGATCCCGAGGAGCCTTCCGAATCCGACCCGGATCGGGTGGCAACGGCAGGCTCCAAGGTTCGGCAATTCTGGTCCTTTCAACCCCCCCGCCGGCCGGTCGCCCCCGGAGTCAAGGGGAAGGATCGCATCCGGAACCCGGTGGACGCCTTTCTGCTGGCTCGATTGGAGACAGAGGACCTGGGCTTTTCCCAGCCGGCTGACCGCCTGGCCTTGATGCGGCGGGCTTATCTTGATCTGACGGGCCTCCCTCCTTCCCCCGAGGAGATTCGATCCTTTCTGGCCGACTCCGACCCGCGGGCCTACGAACGCCTGGTGGACCGTCTACTGGAATCCGCCCACTACGGTGAGCGCTGGGCCCGCTACTGGCTGGACGCCGTGGGCTATGCCGATTCCGAAGGAGGGGTCTCCTCCGACGAAGTCCGCCCCCACGCCTTCCGTTACCGCGATTACGTCATACGGTCGCTGAATGCGGACAAACCCTACGACCGGTTCCTGATCGAGCAGATCGCCGGAGATGAGCTCTTCGACTACAAGGCCGTGCAGACCTACAGTCCCGATCAGTTGGACCTGCTGGTGGCCACCGGCTTTCTGCGAATGGGGCCGGACTCGACCTACAGCACCGAGCAGAACAACCTGCCGGAACGCCTGGACGTGGTGGCCACCCAGATTGAGATTCTGGGCTCCTCCACCATGGGGCTGACGCTGGCTTGCGCCCGCTGCCACGACCACAAGTACGATCCGCTGTCCCAACGGGACTACTATCAACTGAGCGCCGTCTTGAGGACGGCCTACGATCCCTACGACTGGCTGTCGCCCAGCATGGGCTGCATCGGGGTGGGAGCCAACTGCAACGACACCAACACCCGCTTGTTGCCGCTGCCTTCCGACAGCGAGCTGCGGGAAGTGGAGGAGTACAACGCTCCCTTCAAGCGCAAGATCGCGGAGCTGGAACGGCAACTGGAGGAGAAAACCCGTCCCCTCCGCAAGCAGCTGCTCAAGGAAAAGATGGCGGCCCTGCCCGAGTCCCTGCGGCAGGATTTGAAGGAGGCCTCGCAGGCCAAGCCCGAGGAACGCACCCCGGTTCAGAAATATCTCCTGGGCAAGTTTGCGGAGACCCTTCAGGTTACCCGGGCCGAAGTCCTTCAGAAGTTCAAGGACTTTGCCGAGACCTCCAAGGAGATCGAGGAGCAGATCAAGGATGAGAAAAAGAAGCTGAAGGGCAAGCCCAAGATCAGGGCGCTATTCGACATGGGAGGTCGTCCCACGCCCACTCGGATTCTGGGACGGGGCGAATACACCAATCCGGGGGATCAGGTGCTGCCGGGAGTGCCGGCCGTGCTCAACGGTGAGCTGATGCCCTACCGGGTGGAAAAGCCCGAATGGAGCACCGAAACCACCGGGAGGCGTCTGGCCCTGGCCAAATGGTTGACTCAACCCAACCATCCCCTGACGGCCCGCGTCATGGTGAACCGCATCTGGCAGCACCACTTCGGCGTGGGGCTGGTGAGCACGCCCGGCAACTTCGGAAGCACCGGTGCGCGGCCATCCCATCCCGAGCTGCTGGATTGGCTGGCCCGCGAATTCGTGGATGGCGGTTGGAGTCTCAAGGCCCTGCACCGCCTGATCATGACCTCCACGGCCTACCGGCAGACCTCAAGCGCCGGACCTCTCTCTCTGGAGCGCGACCCCGACAATCGCCTTGTGTCCCGTTTCCCCCTCAGGCGATTGGATGCGGACGCCCTCAGGGACTCCATTCTCAAGGTTTCGGGAAGGCTGGACCCGACCCGCTACGGTCCCGCCGACGAGCTGGAGATCAAGCCCGACGGAGAGGTGATCGCCAAGGAGAGTTCCAATGGATACCGGAGAAGCATCTACGTGAGGCAGAGGCGTTCCCAGCCCCTCAGCCTGCTGGAGTCCTTCGATGCCCCGCTACTGGTGCCCAACTGTCTCAAGCGGCCGCATTCCACGGTCTCGTCCCAGGCGCTGCAACTGGAGAACAGCCAACTGGTGCGCCTCAGCGCACGGCACATGGCCGGCCGGGTGATTGATGCCGTGGGGGAGGATCCTTCCAGGCAGATCGAGCGGGTTTATCTGCTGGCGCTGACTCGACCGCCCACTGCCGAGGAGTCCGCCAAGGCCGGGGAGGTTCTCCGCCAGTTGACTCGAGAATGGAAACGGCATCTGGAACTCCATTGACCGGCGGACCTTCTTTTCCCGGGTTGGCGACGGCCTACAGGGAGCCGCCCTGGCCACCCTGCTGGGGCAGGATCTGCTGGGATCCGATGCCCTCCTGGCCTCGGGTTCGCGGCAGGTCTACGATCTGAAAAGGCAGCAACCCCATTTCGAGCCCATGGCCACCTCGGTCATTCAGTTGTTCATGAACGGCGGGCCCAGCCAGGTGGATCTGCTGGACCCCAAACCCGCCCTGGAGAAATTTGCCGGTCAGCCTCCCAGCCGTGACCTGGCCAGTGAAATTCGAGCGGTGCGGGAAGCCGGTGGTCTGATGCCGTCCCCGTTCAAGTTTTCCAAGCGGGGTGAGTCGGGCATCGAGGTGTCGGAGGTGATGCCTCACCTGGCGAAGCAGGTGGACGATATCACCGTGATTCGCTCCATGTTCACGCCCCACATCGCCCACGAGTCCTCGCTGTTTGTCATGCACTCGGGGCGCATGTTTCCCGGACGGCCTTCGCTGGGCGCCTGGGTGGTCTACGGCCTGGGCACCGAGAACCAGAACCTGCCGGCCTACGTGGTGCTGGACGACCCCAAGGGGCTGCCCATCAACGACATACAGAACTGGCAGGCAGGGTTTCTGCCGGCGGTCTACCAGGGGACCCGGGTGCGGTCCGAGGGTTCGCCGCTACTCAACCTGCATCCCAGGGAGGAATGGCCCAGTCCGGTGGTGAAGCTGTCCCGTTCGCTGCTCAGACACCTGGACCGAAACCACTTGAGCCGGCACCCGGACGAAGCCGAGCTGGAAGCCCGCATTGCCGGTTACGAGTTGGCGGCCCGCATGCAATTGGCCGCTTCGGATGCTCTGGATGTGTCTGGGGAATCCGAGGCCATCAGGGAGATGTACGGCCTCAACGACGAGCTGACCGCTTCCTACGGCAAACGCTGCCTGATGGCTCGAAGATTGGTGGAGCGGGGGGTCCGTCTGGTTCAAATCTACATTGAAGGCCAGATCTGGGACAACCACAACGCCCTGGTCAAGAACCTGGGTTATGCCTGCGGCAAGACCGACAAACCGGCCGCGGCCCTGTTAAAGGATCTGAAGCTGCGGGGATTGCTGGATCGCACGCTGGTGGTTTGGGGAGGAGAATTCGGCCGGCTTCCCATCGCCCAGCAGCCTGCCAGCGGCGAGGCGGGCCGCGATCACGGCCCCTCGGGATTCAGCGTCTGGCTGGCCGGTGGCGGAATCAAGGAGGGTACCGTCTACGGCGCCACCGACGACATCGGCTATAAGGCCGCAGTAAACCCTGTCAGCGTGCACGACCTGCACGCCACCATCCTTCACCTGCTGGGCATGAACCACCGGGAGTTGATCTTCGAGCGCGAGGGCCGCAGCGAAAGACTGACGGACGAATTTCCCGCCCGCATCGTCCAGGATATTATTGCCTAGCGTTTACTGCACGGCTGTAACGTTACTGGCCTTCAGCCCCTTGGGACCGCGTTCGATGGTGAATTCCACCCGCTGTCCCTCGTCCAGCGACCGGTAACCGTCCGCCTGCACGGCCGAGTAATGCACAAAGACATCCTCGCCGCCGTCATGGGAAATGAAACCGTAGCCTTTGCTTGAGTTGAACCACTTGACTGTTCCCTGAATTCTTTCTGACATAGCCCTTCACTCACTCCTTCTCC
>JAPVWS010000474.1 GCA_027493295.1 Candidatus Versatilivorator vitaminiformans
GCATGTGGCCCGAGGGGTGGCCCACCTACTCCCTCCCGGTGGCGCACCAGCGCCAAAAAAGTAGGGTCGCTCTCACCACTTCCTCCCCCTCCAGGTGCGCCGCCACGACGCGCCTGGCGAGGGGGGACACGCGAGGCGCAGCCTCGCTTCGCTTTATCGCAGCCGACGCGTGGAATCCGTGCCAACCCCTGTCCCATAAGGCTTTCCAGGCAAGGCCCCGACCACAGTAGCGAGGGCTCGCCCTCTGAGAGAGAAGCGTTGCGGTGGTCCAAAGCGTGCGCCACCTCGGTGAGCCACCTCCTTTTTGTACGTGGGCCACCTCTACGTCGCCACGTCCTTGACCCCCGGAGGCGGAAATCGTCGATCATTTCTCGGCCGTTGGAGGCCCGGTTTTCCTGCTCCCATTGGACGATCTTCTCCATGACGACACCGAAGCCGCCATGGCGTTCGACGGTGTCCCAATCGGTATCAGCGATGGCTTTCCAAAGGACCGTCGTTTCTGGCTTGGCCGCTGCCGGGTCTCGGGTTGCCCAGGACTGAAGAATTCGCTGGGTGCGGTCCTGATTTCGCTACTCCCGAGCCGGCAGGTAAGCTCCGTCGCCGCTCCGTTGCCCAGGAGCCCCGCCGTCGTTGATGACTCCGTAGGCCAGGAAGGGATTGTTGCCGCCGATCTTGGTGACCCGTACATAGCCCTGTGTAGTGCCTGGAGCGTAGTCTCCCAGGACGGCGTGGATCTGATGCCAGCCCCCGGCCGGGCCCTCAGGCCGGCCACGGTATTGGCCAACATCCCCGTCACCCCATCGTAGATGTCGAGTTGGAAGACACTGGGGCTGGCATCCACTTCCGCTGTGTTGACTAGGGCCAGATTACTCCGGTTCTCCTCGTTCTGCGGGAGAGCTTCCACCCAGGCGCTGTCGCCGAAGGCCTCCCCGTAGGGCATCGCGTTGTAGAAGACGCCGTACTGCCCGCCGACTCCGGGCATGGCTGTCCGGGCTCCGATCGCAATCCCGCTCATGTCGCCGCCGGCCACCGTAGCGGATAACGGCCCGGCAAAGGTCGATCCTGAGGGGCCGATCCCGCCTGTTCCCATCCGGCGCATCACGATCACAACGTTGGGAGCAATTACTTGCTGGCCGGGGTGGAAGGTCCATTCCACCGTGGCCGTCTTGTCGGGAGTCTGGATGGCTTCGGCCCTGAAGCGGAAGGTCAGGGCCTTGGCCACGTCGGAGAAGTTGGTCACCATCAGTTCGCTGGTGAAAACTCCCGTCTCGACAATCACCGGCAAGGTCTGACCCCGGGTCCCCATCAGCGAGCTGGCCGTCACCGGAAAGACGAACGAACCGTCCGAGTTGACTTGGTCGTTGATGACGCCGTAGGCGTAGAAGGGCGCCGTCCCCCCGACCCGCTCCACCTTGACATAGCTCTGCCGGTTGCCGCCCACACTGTCCAACACCTCCAGCAACCCCGAATGCTGATAGAACCCGCCCGGCTGCAGGGTTCTTTCCTCAAGGAGGCGGGGACGGCCATCATCCGCCCCCCCCCGAAAAAACGGTGGTCCTCAGGATAATGGGACCGTCGGCGGCTGTCCCCAGGTTCTGAAAGGCGACGTTGGAGCGGTCTTGCGCGTTCTGGCGCAGGCCGCACAGATAGACGGCCTCATTGAACCCGTCCTCCACCGAAACCGCAGGATAGGCCAGGCCGGCGCGACCGTCGGGGACCCGGGTGGTCGTCCGCACCACGACCGTCACGGCGGAAGACGAAAATCCTGTGGGCTCTACCCGCAAGGTCCCGATCCGATCCCCGGTTTCGGGAATGGGGAGGCGCAGTTCCTTGAGGTGCTCGATGGCATCGGAAATAATCGTTTGCTCCCCCGGGTACAGCACGTAAGGAGTAGAGATGCCGCTTCCCCCTCCGATATGGGCGGTGTAGCTGTAGGTCAAGTACGCCGGCACGGCTCCTCGATTGGTCAAGGTCATCTCTGAGGTGAAGAACGCTTTGTTTCTGCCTGCGGAGTTGAGTATGGCCGGAACAAAGAGCGTCAAGGGAGAGTACGCCTGATCGCGGAGTTCAGGGATGCCGCCCAGCCACTCTTGGAAGGCCATGTCGTCCGGAACGCTCAGCCGGGGTTCCCATGGAAGTAGAAATGCGCCAGTCTCAGGTTGGTGAGACTCTGAGGAATGGGTCCCGTTAGTTGGTTGCCGGCAAGCTCCAACCACCTGAGACTGGAAAGATTGCCCATCTCCTCAGGAATGGATCCCATCAGGCGGTTGTTGGCGAGACTCAGCCGCTTGAGACTGGAAAGATTGCCCATCTCCGGAGGAATCGGCCCCGTCAGGCGGTTATCGGGGAGAGTCACCGATGCGAGATAGGTGAGGTTGCCCAGCTCGGCAGGAATGGAGCCTGTCAGTCCGTTGCCGTTGAGGACCAACTGCCGGACACGTCCCTCGCTGACAATGACGCCGAACCAGGTATCGAGCGGATCGTCGCTCAACCAGCCGTGGTTGACGTTCCAATTCGGGCCATCGGTGGCGTTGTAGAGCGCTATGAGGGCCTGCTTGTCACTCTCCAGGTCCTGCGGCCGGCCCTCAACGATCAGCCCCGCGGCTCCAAACCAGGCCAGCAGGACGGCCAGGACGGTCCGGACCTCCAATCGGCGAAGGGGATTGGCAGATGTCGC